>DATFQQ010000203.1:0-5105 GCA_035264195.1 Candidatus Sulfotelmatobacter sp.
AGTATGGCCCGCGTCATGCCGCCTACGACTTGAAAAAGCTCCGAGGAAAACAGATGGTTGAGCATGTTGGGAAAACACGACGATACCAACCTATGCTCAACGGCCTGCGCGTTATGGCCGCACTGCTGGTTCTGCGCGATAAAGTCGTGCGCCCCATCCTGGCCGCGGCTCAACCGCTCCGACCCAACCGAGGAACCCAGAACTCCACGCCCATCGACCGGCACTATGAGACCATGCGGCTGGCGATGCAGGAAATCTTTCACGAGCTGGGGATCGCCGCTTGACGATCCACAATTTTTGTCGATTTTCTGGCCTAACGGCGTTACCTGCCTGTCTTCGTAAACCTCCACCAGTGAACTTCGATCTGGATGTTGCTGATTCTCAGGCTCCTAGCCAGCGATGACATTTTCGCGAACCACAGGGCGAACTTCCCACATGGCGGCCAACCCATGCACTTTGTACCCCGCGTCGTCGCAGGCTAAACAGATATCTCGTGAGTGTGTTTGTTGGTGCGGGAAGGGGACTTTATTTTCCGCTGAGGCCAGGACCGCGCTAAAAGTCCTTTTTCCGGAAGCGCGTTGCAGAGGCCGAACATCTTTCGTGAAGGCTTCATGCCTCATCTTCGAGACATCGCGTCATTGGTTGTCTTTGTCTCGATTGCGATGGAACGAAGACAAGAGGACTGCTTGGCTGTTCAGCGGAGCCTCTCCCTCAGGCCTTCGGCGAAGGTAGGACCCATCCGGTCGCATCACACGGGCTTTTATGTTGTCGGCGAGATAGACAGCAAGGACTTCGTCTCGCAGATACCGAACATACTTGCGGTCTTCGACGGGAAACAAGACCTCAACTCGTCGATCGAGATTGCGCGGCATGAGATCAGCACTCCCAGCATAAATCTCTTCCTCATTATTGTTCCTGAAGTAGTATATGCGGCTGTGCTCCAGGAATCGGCCCACCACACTTATGACGCGAATGTTCTCGCTGACACCGGGTATATCCGGGCGCAAACAGCAGATGCCCCGCACCAGGAGGTCCACTTTCACTCCCGCTTGGGAAGCACGATAGAGAAGCCGGATCATCTCGCAGTCAACCAGCGCGTTCATTTTGAAGATAAGGTGGCCCCCGCCATGCTGACGGTGACTTGCAATTTCGCGTTCAATTAAAGCGGTTATCCGTTGCCGAAGATTAATCGGCGCGACCAGCAGCTTGCGGTATTCCTGCTTGGCGGAATAGCCGGTGAGATAGTTGAACAAATCGGTTACATCGCCCGCAATGTCCTCGTCGCACGTCATCAGCCCCAAATCGGTATACAACCGCGCAGTCGTCGGGTTGTAGTTCCCCGTGCCTAGGTGAACGTAGCGACGCATCTCGTCGCCTTCTTTGCGAACGACCATTGTTACTTTGGAGTGAACCTTTAGGCCTACAAGCCCGTAGACCACATGGGCCCCGCTTCGTTCCAAGGCTCTGGCCCATTCGATGTTGCTGTCCTCATCGAACCTAGCCTTAAGTTCTACTACAGTGGCGACTTGGGTTTCGTTCTCCGCCGCATCGATCAATGCTTTTACGATGGGCGAATTCTTTCCGACACGATAGAGTGTAATCTTAATGGCTAAAACTTCAGTGTTTTCCGCAGCGTCCTGTATGAAATCGCTGACTGGTTGAAAAGAGTTGAAAGGATGATGCAAAAGCACGTCATGTCGCCGAATAGCCGAGAAGATATCTTCTTCGGTTTGTTCCTGGGCTGCTATCTCGTGCCGTAACACCAACGGTAGCGAGGGCACAAATGGTGGATATTTCAACTGTGGAATATCGAGCGCGGCGACATGTTTTAATCGTGACAGTGGCGAGCCGAAACGGTAGATCTCGGGGCGGTCCACCTCGAGATTGGTCATCAGGATGCGCAACATGGACACCGGCATCTCGTGATCCACTTGCAGCCGCACGACATCGCCAAAACGACGCTGCCGCAACCCTTCCTCGGTGGTCTCGAGCAAGTCTCCGGCTTCGAGTTCCTGAATGGCGGGCTCCGCGTCACGCGTCACGTGAAATGAATGTGCGTAAACGACCTCCATTCCTGGAAACAAACTCTCCAGGTTTGCCTTAATGAGGTCTTCCAGCCAGATGAAGTTCCGCCGCGACGGTCTTCGCCGCGTTGGCGAGCGTTGCGCCCGATCGACGCTGACTAACTGAGGCAAAGTGTCCGGCACCTTTACTCGCGCAAAGTGCTCTTCGCCGTTTTTGTCTCGGATCAAGACTGCGAGATTCAATGACAAGTTTGAAATGTGCGGGAAAGGCCTGCCCGGATCGAATGCCAGTGGGGTCAGTATCGGGAAAACCGTTTCCTGAAAGAACCGGATCGCGCGCTGCCGCTGCTGCTCAGATAAGGACTCGTAAGGATAGATGCGGACGCCGGCGTTATCTAAGGTGGGCTTTAGTTGTCGTTGCCACACGCGTGCTGCAATTCCCCTGATGTTCGTCACTTCAGCACGAATCGCATCGAGCTGATCCGTTGGCGATGTGCCATCTGGAGTTGCTTCACTTCTCCCCGATTCGACTTGCCGTTTCAGGCCAGCCACTCGAACCATGAAAAACTCGTCGAGATTCGACCCGACGATTGAAAGGAAGTTGATTCTTTCAAGCAGACGATTGGTCGCGTCCTGCGCCTCTTCCAACACTCGACGTTGAAAAGCTAGCAGACTTAATTCGCGATTCAGGTACAGCTCAGGATCGTCAAGGGAGCGGTTTCCTTCGAGTTCAAACCCGCCATCTTGTGGGTGTCTCTTTTGCGCGTGGCGGCCCCGAGGAGCAGTTTGAAAATCGATCTGTTCCATAAGGTTAGTCTAATAATGGATAAACGTCTCCGCAACGAGCATGCGTGCGACTAAACCGGAAATCATGCAATCCCGCGTGCGATAGGCCAGCATTGGTTCCGGCGTTTAGAGGGGAACACGGGATTCGATCCTCTCAATCGCACCATGCTTGAGACATACGTGAGTGCACGGCTTCCTTCAAACAGCTGTATCGAAAGCGAACTCTTGAGTCCAGGCTAACCGAAACTGCCGACCGGTTCGGTTCCGATACAGCTCTAAGGTTTTTGTTACTGATCACGCGAAGCTCGATCAAGCGGCGGGGCCATCAGGCCCGTCCGCTTGATCAGGGCATCGATTGCGCCCGTTCGCAACGGATACACTAGGCAACCCGTAGCGTGGGGCGGGCTGATCATTGAGACGGAATGTTTTAGGGCGGATTGCGGAAGGTCAATCGCGCTCGGTGCGCTGCGCCTTCGGTTGTGCCTTGGACAGCCCCTTTGTCGAAAGCTGCTATGCCGCCTGTCCACCGCCGCAGCCTACGCTTCCGACCAAATCTTGTCGAAGTCGCTCTATCTGTATTGCTGCTTCTGTCATCTGCTGCGCATATTCGTGCCCTTGTCTTGGAAGGAAGTCTCCGTAATGTTCCAGCAGCAACCGGGAAGTCGTGTTGATAGCAACAATTTCAGATCGAGCTTCACCGGAGAGCGCGGACGTTAGTTTCGTTAGCTGCGAATCTCGCAGGGCAAGCTCTTGCCTGCTCTGGGAGGCTTCCTTTTCAAGCAGACGGGCATGGCGGCGGGTCATGGCGAAAAAACAGGTCGCTAGCAGGAACAGGCCCGAATTAGATACAAAGGTAATCAATATTGCCTTCTTCAGTGCGGCAGCCCTTTCTCTATCCACTTTCACAAAATTTCCGCTCTCTATCGACTGTAGTGAAGACATAATCTGGCGAATCTCATCCATGTACCCTTTACCTTCGTTCGTAGCCACACGAGCAAATGCGCGATGGCGATACCCACGCTGCCGCAGATTGATAGAACGCTCCATTTCCGACTGTTTTGACCCAGCCAAAGATTCCAACTGTGACTCCAGCGATTGTTCATGCGGGCTACGTTTAGTGAGCCTTACACGAAGCTCTGTGAAATCGGCTTCAATCTTGCGCTTCGCATCGGTGTACGGCTGCAAGTAGGTATCGTCCCCGGTGATCAGGTATCCCCGCTGACTTGTCTCCATATCAGTCAAATCTCGTTGAACGCCAGATATGTTCGTCTGCGTCACCGAGCTTTCTAGTATCAGGGCTGCCAGCTTTTGCGTTTCTCTCAGGCGGCTGAGGGCAAGATATCCATTCCATGCGATGATAGCGAGTAGTGTCGGTACTAATATTTGCAGAGCAAGTTTTCGAATCATTACTATATTCCTTATCGCGTGGCGTTCAGAACACCTTCGGTCGTTATCCGTGTGGCTTTGCGAAGCTCCTTCGCTGCATTTAAGACGGCGCTGCTGCTGAGCTTCTCTTCCGCTGACATGACCGAACTAGCAGCTAGGGTGAAACGTAAAGCATCCTCCTGCCTTTCGAAGTAAAGCACTACCTGATTCGCCGCCATGTACGTAGCCCCTTTTATATTGTGTACGGATGATAGGCCCATTCAGGACAGCAGCGAGGGTATCTGTCTTGATACGGGTGATGAATTCTTGGGTCGGCGAACGCTGATGATCTTTTCCTGTTAACAAGCGTTGCGAACCGGAACTTTGAACCGATACGCAAGATGCTCAATGGAGAAATTAAGAGCTATTGCAGCTTCGCCTACTCGGCTTTTGCTTGCTTCAGGATGGGATGTCGGGGTGGGCGTCTTTCCAGCGGGTGACAAAAGCTCAGATTGGCCTTCGTCACTGCGGCAGCCCCACCTTCCGTACCAGTTCAGCAAAGCGAGGGTCGGAACGTATGAGGTCGGGTGACGAGTCAGTCTTCAGACCCAGCAGCCAATAATCGCGCTCCTGATAAGCGGTGTCTAACCACCGGAAGGCCTGATCCGTTTCTCCCAACTCGGCATACATGCTGCCAATCCCGTATGCAGACGAGTACCCAGTCTTGCGTTGCACTTTCTGGGTTTCAATGCCCTCCTGAGAGCACCCTTCCAGCTCGCTGAACGAAATACTTGTTCCAGAGCAGAAGCGAATTCAGATTGGTTGCGGTCACCGGAAAGCTGGCCGAAGGCCTTCGCTTCTTCAATGACCTGCGGGTTGTCATTCGCCAGAATTCAAGCTGCCTGTAGAAGATAAATCATTGATTGATCT
>DATFQQ010000204.1:0-2261 GCA_035264195.1 Candidatus Sulfotelmatobacter sp.
CATAATTTTTTGCGGCGTTCACACCGGTGAGGAGTTGGCACAACGCTATGCCTCGGCGGACATCTTCCTCTTTCCGAGCGAAACCGAGACCTTCGGCAATGTCACCCTCGAAGCAATGGCCAGCGGCTTAGGAGTGGTGGCTTATAACTATGCCGCAGCGGGCATGCATATTCTGGATGGCTGCACTGGAATGTTGGCGCCGTATGGCAACGCTCAGGCGTTTGTTAATGCCGCCTTAAAACTGATACGCGACCGGCAATCGCTGGCTCGAATCAGGCGTGATGCCCGCGCCCATGCGGAATCCGTCGATTGGCAGCGCGTTGTCGAAACGTTCGCGGCGCTCCTGTTTAGGCCTCTGGATCAACACCACGCGATGCCCGACGACGCGGGTTCGGAAATCGTTTTCGCAACTCGATTTACTAACTCAATAACGGTGAATGATCTATAAAAGTTCGGAGGAGGACCAACAATGTCGTATCATGAACCCATCGAGGCGCTGAACGCGTATTTGTCGGTGTTCCCCACATCCGCAACGGACATTCGACTTTGGCTGGTCGTTTTCGTCGTGGTCAGCCTGGGACTATACGTTGGACGAAAGCTCGCCAAAACCATCTCGACACTGCCAGCGATAGCATGGATACCTGCGCTCTCCCGCCGGTTATCGAATTGGGTCAAATCTCGCGACTACACGGAGGAAGAATTCCTGCGCGCCGACGGTGCGCCAGAGTCTTGCGTGGAGATTCGCAGGAAGGCTCTTGACCGGCTGGCAAAGTCGCTTCAGGCGCGGTATGGCCGATCCATCGCCTGGGCTAACTCCATCCGGGAGGGCTTTTCCGATCTGCGTTTCACGGATGCCAATCGGGTGCCGTTCCCGTTTGTCCGGGTGATGCGAGAGAAGTTCGATCTGTGTTCAGTGGTCGTCGCATCGCAAGGTCCCAAGTTGCAGAATCTCGACGGTGACTGGACGATCGACGTGAGCGGCTCTTATGGCGTCAATGTCGCCGGCTTCGATCGCTATAAGGAGTGGATTCACAAAGGCTGGGAGCGCGTAAAGGATCTCGGGCCGGTGCTGGGTCCGCTTCATCCGGTGGTTGCCGACAACATTGCGATCCTCAAAAAAATCTCTCATATGGACGAAGTTTCATTTCACATGAGCGGAACCGAAGCGGTGATGGCTGCCGTGCGGATGGCGCGCTTCAATACCCGGCGAAAGCTCATTGTCTGTTTCTCCGGCGCTTATCACGGCTGGTGGGACGGCGTGCAGCCCGGACTCGGGAGCGAGCGGCCACTCGACGATTGTCTGACACTGAAGGACGTAAATCCCGCATCTCTCCGCGTGATTCGCCGGCGGAAAAAGGAAATTGCGGCGGTGCTGGTGAATCCAGTGCAGTCTTTCCATCCCAATTCGCCGCCACCGAACGACGCGGTGTTGCTGACCAGCGATGCGCGCAAGACCCAGGATTCCACCGAACGTTATGCCGAATGGCTCCGCCAGCTACGTCAAGTATGCAGCGAGTGCGACGTACCACTGATTTTCGACGAAGTTTATACCGGGTTTCGCCTCGTCCCCGGCGGAGCTCAGGAATATTTCGGTGTATCTGCCGACATGGTGGTTTACGGTAAAACCGTGGCTGGCGGGATGCCCATCGGAGTTGTCTGCGGCAAAAAGACGCTCATGCGGCGCTTTGATCCGCGGCATCCAATGCGGATCGCTTACGTCGTCGGCACGTTTTCAGCTCATCCGGCCGTGATGGGAGCGATGAATGAATTCCTGCGCTGGGTAACGCAACCCGAGACTGCGAAGGCTTACCAGGAATGCAACGGCCGCTGCACTGAATGGGTGCGATCCACAAATCGGAGACTCGTCGAGGCGTCACTGCCTTTGAGAGTGATGAATTTGGCGACGGTTTGGACGGTGCTGTTCAAGGAGCCGAGCCGGTATAACTGGCTGCTTCAGTATTATCTGCGTGCCGAAGGCGTGACTCTGAGCTGGGTCGGGACCGGCCGCTGTTTGAGCAGCATGGATTTTACTACTGAAGATTACGGCGCGCTGGAAGAAAAGCTGCTTAGCGCGGCGCAGGCGATGAAGAGTGATGGCTGGTGGCCGACCACCCGGGAATATCCAGAAAGGGAGAAAGCTATGCGCAGTCGTTTGATTCGCGAAATGGCAGGAAGTCTGGTGCAGGTCCCTCAGCCGCTAACGAGCTTCTATACCGAAGTGATGCGGCGCAAAGAAGATGATCATCATGCATCCCATAGCA
>DATFQQ010000205.1:0-2565 GCA_035264195.1 Candidatus Sulfotelmatobacter sp.
AGCCAGATTCAGGCGCTGGACCGCACCCAACCGCTGCTGCCCATGCGACCCGGTCAGGCCGAGCGGCGCACCCATGACTACAAGCGCCACGGGACCACCTCGCTGTTTGCGGCGTTGGAATTGAAAACCAGCCGCGTCATCGGTCAACTGCATCGCCGTCATCGCTCTTCGGAATTCCGCCAGTTCCTGGATAGGATCGAGGCCAACGTGCCCGCCGGACTGGACGCGCACATCATCATGGACAATTACGGCACCCATAAGACCGCGCTCATCCGGAACTGGTTCGCGAAGCGTCCCCGATTTCATCTCCACTTCACGCCCACCTACGCTTCTTGGATCAACTTGGTGGAGCGCTGGTTCGCCGAGATCACCAACAAGCGCATTCGGCGGGGCGTCTTCCGAAGTGTGAAAGAGTTGGAAGCAGCCATCCGCGAGTACATCGACGTGCACAACGAAAATCCTAAGCCCTTTGTTTGGACCCGAACAGCGGACCAGATCCTGGAGACTATCGCGCGTTTCGCCCAACGCACATGTCCATCCCCCGCGGATGGACTTAAATCACGAATCATTGGGACAGTAGACTAGCAGCCCGTGGTGCAAGTCGGGAAATTTGTTTTGTAACCTGAAGTAACTTGTGTTCGTCGGTGTGTCTCGTAGAATGCGAATGCATTCTGGAGAAAAACAGATGGCGATGGGTACGCGAAGGCGCAGACGGCGGCAGGAGCGTTTGTGGATCAGCCACAACGAGCTGGCGAAAGGGCCAGCGCATCCATTCTACCAGCAGGTGAATGAACTATTGGAAGCGGAGCAGTTCGATGAGTTCGCGGAGAAGGAGTGCGCCAAGTTTTACGCGGAGAACAACGGGCGACCATCGCTAACGCCAGGGATGTATTTCCGATTGTTGCTGGTTGGGTATTTTGAAGGGATCGATTCGGAGCGCGGGATCGCCTGGCGAGCGGCGGATTCCATTGGGCTGCGGAAGTTTCTGGGAGTGGGGTTAGACGAACAAACGCCGGATCATTCCACGATCTCGCGCACGCGACGGCTGATCGATGTGGAGACGCATCGCAAGGTTTTCTTCTGGATCTTGGAACGGTTGAGAGAGCAAGGGCTGGTGAAAGGCAAGACGGTAGGGATCGATGCGACCACGCTGGAGGCTAACGCGGCGATGCGTTCGATCGTGCGACGAGACAACGGCGAGAGCTATGAAGAATTTCTAAAGGGGCTGGCCAAGGAATCAGGAATCGAAACGCCGACACGAGAAGAGCTAGGGCGGTTGGACCGCACGCGAAAGAACAAAGCCAGCAACAAAGATTGGGTGAACCCGCATGATGCGGACGCACGGATTACCAAGATGAAAGATGGTCGGACGCATCTGGCCCACAAAGCGGAGCATGCCGTGGATTTGAAGACCGGCGCAGTGTTGGCGGTAACCCTGCAGGAAGCTGACCAGGGAGATACAACGACGGTTATAGAGACTCTGGGACAAGCGGGTGAAAATGGCGCCGAATTGATCGGGACAGAAGAACCGAATCAGAAACCGCAAATGCATCTGCAGGGCATCGAAGAAGTAGTCACCGACAAGGGTTACCACAGCGGACGGATGTTAGCAGAGATGAAGAGCGAGGAAGTACGAACGTACATTCCAGAGAAGAAACAGCCAGGCCAACGGCATTGGGAAGGTCAGCGCGAGCAACAGAAAGCGGTTTACGCCAACCGCCAACGACTCAAGCGAGAGTATGGGAAACAGCTACTGCGGAAAAGAGGCGAACTGCTAGAACGGAGCTTCGCGCACTGCTACGACACCGGGGGAATGAGACGAACGCATCTGCGAGGGCATGAGAACATCCTCAAGCGACTGTTGCTTCATGTCGGTGCATTTAATTTGAGTCTGATCTTCCGCTCGTTGCTGGGAGCAGGAACTCCGCGGGAGCTGAGAAATCGGCTTGCTTCGCTTTTTCGCTTACTTTTTTCTCTGTCAGCACCCAGCCAGAGCGCAAACGTTCCTTTTTCCGGGTCACGGATTAACCAGCCGCGGAATCCCCGCTACCTTCGTTACAGGCTCCGTCATTCGGAAGAACCTGATTCCGCCACGGGCTGCTAGGAGAGCGCCTGGAACTCCTCCTATGCCGCCCATGTTGCGCCGAGATTTCTAACTCGCGGAACGAGAGGAAGTTAACCAAGAGCGCCGTCCGGACGCTCTACAGCGCCCGTTACGGGGTGCCGTGTCATAGACCATCCCGGTGCCAACGGAACCGCTACTGTGCCGCGCCGCCATTCGACGCTGGAACTGGAACCGAATAGACGGAAGCCCTGCGATCATTCAGCACCGCAAGCTTTGAGCCGTCCGGAGACAGTGCAAAGTCGTAGTCATTCTTCGGCAGTGGTGCCACGCTTACTGTCAGAATGCGCTTCTTTTGGCTCAGATCGTAGACTGCAATGTGAATCGCAGTGGCACGCGAACTCGGCTCCGTGAGAAGGTGCTTCTTCACCTCAACCGTGTGCAACGATACCGCTACACGTTGTTCTTTTTGCGCAACGGCCTTTTTGGCAAGCACCCTGACT
>DATFQQ010000206.1:0-12452 GCA_035264195.1 Candidatus Sulfotelmatobacter sp.
CCTCAAGCCCTTGTCTCGCCTGAGTTCGCCGTGAATTTGTTGGCCTATGACCGGCTGCAAGCCGGCGATAAGGAAGATGCCATCGAGTTATTCAAGGTCAATACCGACGCTCATCCGGCGTCAGCGAATGCCCAAGACAGCCTCAGCGACGGATATCTAGCTGCCGGACAGAAAGAACTTGCCCTGGCCGCGGAAGAGAAATGCGTGGAACTGCTTCCCGGTGACAAGAATAATGCCCAGTTCAAGGAACAATTGGAGAAGGTCGCTCAGGACAAGATTGCGAAGCTGAAATCTGAGTCCAAGTGAGCAGTGTGCCCGCGCTCTGCGATCAGATCATATTGTTCTGCCTTATCGTCCGGATTCGTTCGTGCTGAGGACCCTTGCACTGGTCAGCAGCAGCGGCGCCGACCAACAGACGTTAGGTCCCTCGGTCAGCAGAATATGCGGACCTCGGGATGATAACTCATTGAGATTCCTCTCCAATTTTGCCCTAGGGTAACCGGTGCAGGGCGTGCACGTTGGTAATTTGAAAACGCGCAGCACTGGATACAGAATCAGCTTGCCCACCACTTCGTAGTCCAGCCTACGCAGCTTCCTGTCTGGAAGTGCGCCCGCTGAACAGAGTTATCTGGCCCGGATGGAATGTGAGAATTTATGTCTCGCTCAAAGGCGACGATTCTCTGCATCGACGACCACTGGAACAGCCTCATTGGGCGCAAGAAATTGCTCGAACAGAACGGCTATGAAGTTCTGGAAGCAAGCGCCGGGGATGAAGGCCTGAAGCTATTCCGGTCGCGCAACGTCGATGCGGTGGTCCTCGACTACCAAATGCCGGGCATGAACGCCGACACAGTTGCGGCGAAAATGAAGAGCATCAATTCTCACGTTCCGATCATGCTCTTGTCGGCCTACGGACCAATTCCCAAGAAAAAGCTGCGATCCGTGGACTCGTTTCTTTCAAAATCGCAGCCACCGAACATTCTGTTGTCCACCTTGCAAGGCCTGTTGGACGATCAGCACAAGCCCTTTTTCTCCCGTTGGCTCAATCAATGGAAGAACCGAAATCAGGTGAAACCGTGAAATTGCTGAAGTTGCTTCTCCGCCAAGGTTGCACGCACCGCTTCTCGTGGCCACGCATCGACGACAACGGGCGCCATTATCAGATCTGTCTGGCATGTGGAGCCGCTTACGAGTACGACTGGAAGATGATGCGGCGAACTAGCCGCCTGCTCGTGCAAAGCACGCAGCCCCAATTACACGGCAGCAACCTCTGGCTCTAGGTCAGGTACGAGCTTCGGCCATTTTGTCGGGCCGAACCTTTTCGCAAAAGGCGCGCGAGAGCCCTGAGCGAAGCCGAAGGGATGGGGCAACCAGCGAAACTTGGTGGGAATTCTGCAATGAGTCAATTCTTTCAACGACGGCCTGCAAGACGCGCTCCACGCGCGAACCTTCACGGATCGATGATGGCTGTGATTCGCCTGGAGAACGGTCGCCAACTCTCGTGCAAGCTGCAGCAACTCTCCATCACCGGGGGATTGTTGGATATTTCGAACTACGTGGAAGAACGCTCGTGGGTTGACATAGTGATTTATCTGAGCTCCGGCCAAGTGCGTGCCACTGCGGAGATGATGTTTCCCATGCGCGGCGTTGCGGGATACCTTCAGCCGTTCCGGTTCACCAGCCTCGGTACTGATGAACTCCACTGCATCGACCGTGATGTAACGGACGCGATTAAACAATCCATAACGGCTACACCGACTCAAGGACCAGTCGTCCGATCGCCACGCTTCTATCTGGAGTCCTGGTAGGCCTTACTCTTTCCTAAGTCTGTCAGAGCGCCCACCCGGTTTGCCGGAAAACTCCGAGACCTGAGGGTGCATCCTAGCCGCTAAGGCATATAATCTGCGTTCGGTCGGGAGGTTCGTATGCGTTTTCTTTGCAGCATAATGCTCATTTCATGCATAGCCTTAGGCCAGGCCGCGCAGACGCCCAAGGCTACTAACGAGTCGACCGCGAATCCAGCGCCGGCACAACAGACTGCGCCCGCGCCAGATCCTAACGCCGCGATCATCCCTGCTGGGACGAAGGTTCCGCTAGTACTGAAACAGGCAATCTCCACGAAGAATGCGCGCGAGGGCGACGCGGTATATGCTGAGACAGCGTTCCCGTTCGTTCTGAACGACCGTATCCTGATCCCAGCCGGAACATATATCCAGGGAAAGATTTCGCACACCGAGCGCTCAACGCGGGGCAAGCGCGCTGAAATTCTGATTCACTTCACCTCTATGATTTATCCGAGCGGTTACACCGTCATGCTTCCGGGTTCCGTGCAGAACACGCCGGGAGCTGACGACCATACCGTGAAAGACGCCGAAGGAACGATCCAGCAGGATAAAAACACCGGCAAGCGCGTGGAAGAAGCGGCCAAAGGTGCGGCCGTCGGCGGTACCGTGGGCACGATCGGCGGCGCCGCTGCTGGCGGCTTCAACGGTGCGCGCTACGGTGGCCTTGCAGGACTGGCTGGCGGGGCGGCGTGGGCTCTGCTGAAGCATGGTCCGGATGTGAAGTTAGATGTCGGGACATCGATCGAAATGGAGATTCAGCGGGCCGTCACCGTGGATGCCAGCCGGATCCAGGTGGCGAAGGCACAATAAGGGGGCGCAAGCGGGCAGGGTGGGCAGAGTACTCTTTGGAAATCCCTTTCTTCGCCGATTGCGGCGCATGCAGGCATGGGGTCCTTCGCTTCGCTCAGGATGACAAGGCTTACGATTCCCAGTAGTTTCAAAACGGCCTGACGCATCAAGGCAAGCAACCGCTCTGCGCTCGATTTGCTCTCCGCCGTCGCTCTACTGCTATACAATCCGCCCTAGGGACGTTGTCGCCCCTAAGGGGAGGCTTCATGCCGGAGATATTGGGCGGATTTGGCACCATCGTCATTGTCATCGTCGTCATATACATCCTCAGTTCCATTAAGATTCTGGCCGAGTATGAACGCGGAGTGATCTTTCGACTGGGCCGTTTGCTGCCTGCGGCGAAGGGGCCGGGCGTGATTCTAGTATTCGCGCCGATTGACCGCATGGTGCGCGTATCCCTGCGGCAAGAAGCGCTCGAGGTTCCTCCGCAGGACATCATCACGCGCGATAACGTCACCCTAAAGGTGAATGCCGTTATCTTTCTCCGCGTCATTGAGCCGCGCAAAGCGGTCGTCGAAGTCTCGAATTACGTGTACCAGACATCGCAGTTCGCGCAGACGACGCTGCGTTCGGTGCTCGGCGAGCAGGAACTCGACGAACTGCTGGCGCACCGCGACAAGATCAATCTGCGTCTGCAGAGCATTCTCGATACGCATACGTCCCCGTGGGGCGTCAAAGTGACCAACGTTGAGGTGAAGCAGGTCGATCTGCCCGAGTCGATGCTTCGGGCCATGGCCAAGCAAGCCGAGGCTGAGCGCGAGAAGCGGTCGAAGATCATCCATGCAGAAGGCGAATTCTCGGCGGCGCAGCGGCTGGTCGACGCGGCGCACCTACTGTCTGGAGAGCCGGTCAGCGTGCAATTACGTTACCTGCAAACGCTCACCGAAATCGGCGTCGAAAAGAATACGACGGTGGTATTCCCGGTGCCAGTGGATTTCTTCTCCGGCATTCAGAAGTTGTTGAGCAGGGGCGGTGAGGGAACGCCTGCGGCACCAGCAGCCAAGACGGCTTAGTCTAATTAAGACCGCCCAGTTACGTTGGTGCCAACTAGGGATTCCCGATTTTTCCTGGAATCCAGGGGAAGTGGAGTACCCTGTTTTGAGAGAGTGCGCGCTCGGAGTTCAACTATGGCTTCGTCTGAAGATACAGAAATAACCCTTGGAACGGGGAAGCTGCTGGTGCTGTTCTTCGGTCTGGTAGCGATCTGCGCCCTTTTCTTTGCTCTCGGATATTCACTGGGCCGCAAATCCGAACCGACGATTGCCGCTGCCAGTACACCAGCCAGTCCTCCCGTTTCCGCGAACACGGCGAAAGCGACCAGCGGATCGGCTGCCCCGCCCATGACTTTCTATAAAGCGGTGGAGCAGAAGGAAGCCAACCCGGAGTTGACCCCTCCATCCGATACGAAAACCGACAGTACAACCGCTCCATCGACTGCTACCGCACCGGCTACGCCAGCACAAGCTCCGCAATCGACCGCCGTTGATCCCAATACGACTCTGCCTGCCACCGGGTACTACGTGCAGATCGCCGCAGTCACCAAGCAGGAAGACGCGCAGGCCCTGGTGGATGCTCTTAAGAAGAAGAACTATCCCGCGTTCGTGGCCGCACAGTCCACATCTGACAAGCTGTTTCACGTACAGGTGGGCCCATTTGCCGAGGTGAAAGATGCCGAGGCAATGCGCACGCAGCTGATCGGGGATGGCTACAACCCGATGCTGAAGAAATAACTCCTGCCAGACGTTTCCTTAGATTGACAACCGTCGATTTCCGCGCTATCAGTAGTCCACTATGTCTTCGGATGGAATGCTGGATCGCGCGCTTCACGCCATTGCCGACCCTACCCGCCGCCGCATTCTGCAGGTTCTGAAAGAGCGGGGCGCCGACGCAAAAGCCGGGACTGAGAAGCCCGTTCATGGTCCGTGTCTTTGCGGAGGAGAGATCGAGCAGCGGATTCGTCTGTCGCAGCCGACGATTTCGCACCACATGGCGATCTTGACGAAGGCAGGACTGGTCGAGGCCACCAAGCAGGGACAGTGGCGGTGGTATCGCAGGAACGAGAGGGCGATTCGCGAAGTCGTGAAGAGCCTGCGCGGAAAATTGTGAGCCGCGGGGGCTAAAGCCCTCGTTGAGTTGCTGCCTTACGCGGCCCTGAAAGGGCCGCTCTTCCACGGGTTTGTACGGCAGCTGGATTCTCAGCGATGATCCGCACGACAAGTCGAATTCCTCGGATGCTCAGTGGGTTCCTAACGCCCATTTCTCCAGATCACCCGTCGACCGCAAGAGCCCAAGCTGCGTCCGTTGCAGATCGAAAGATACATCCTGCAGCGTCATGAAGCGTTCACTGAGTTGTGCTCGCGCGTCATCGAGGTCATGGAGGTTCGCGGTGCCAGCGTCGATGCGAGTCTGTGTCGCACCCAAGTTCTTTTCGGCTACTTCATATTCCAGTTCCGCAACATCGTGTGCAGCCTGTAGCTGCGTCGCAGAGCGCTGCAGGCGCAATGTCTGCTCCGACACTCGGTCACGTGCAGCTTCCGCTTGCTTTTTTGCCTTCAGAGCTTCGGCGTCGGCGCCATCGGCACGCGCACGTTGAGACATATTGAAAAAGGGGAACCGAATGGAGACCCCAATCGTGGCGTTGTTTCTCTGAAAGGAATTGCTAACGCAGAGTACCGAAACTCCCCCTACGGTGCATGGGTGTGAAGGGATGTAATAATTCTGAAAATTATTGAAAGTTGAGAGAAGCGCATATTGACCCGCCAGGTCGAAACTGGGCCACATCGCGCGGTGCTCGCTTTGCGCACGCAGGTACTGCGCGCGCGCATGTGCCACGGCGGCCTCGACGCTGGGGGCCGACGCGGCTGCATCCTTCACCGTTTCTTCCGCAGGAGGTGCTGGAGGTGCAGGGAACGAGTCGGAATCAGTCTGAATGCTCTGTGCAGCCAGGCCCGTCAACTTCGACAGATGCTCACGGAGAACGTCGGCGGATCCCTGAGCCTCTGCGACGCGTAAACGGACGCGCGCGGCAGATAGCTTGGCCTTCGTACCATCGACCTCGCTGTCCACGCCTTCTTTCACTCGTTGCTCTACGGCCGCTTGAAATTTGTCAGCGTCGGCTTGGGTCTCCTGCAACCTTGCCAGACGTTGTTCCCACTTGGAGAGTTCCGCGTAACTTTGAGCCGCATCTTGAATGATCGCCTCGCGTTGATCTTTGGTATTCAGAGCAGCCATCTTTTCGTCGGCTTTTGCTGCCGCGGTCGCAGACCGGAGCGATGGGTTATAGATCGACGACTGAGTGTTGATGGTGAAAAGTGAGGGCGCTTGTCCTTCGAGCGCAAGCGGGAAGCCATACGACGGCGGCCCGAGCCCCGCTCCCGCGGTGAGTTGCGGGATGTAACTCTTGTGTAGTTCCTGGTAGGCGGCGTCCGCGCGCCGCTGGTCGGCAGTAGCTATGGCCCCCGCGGTCGCGTGCGACAATGCGAGCTCGACGATGCGCTTGAGCGGAATTGGTTCGGCCAGCAAAGACGCCGGCAAGAAAAGCATCGCGAGGAGGGATGTCAAAGCAAGCGCACCGGGGCTCGAAGGTTTCATTGCGTCCCTTTCAGAGTGGCGTAGTAATGTATGAGCAATGTGGATGCAAGCAAGATGCTAATTTAACAGAGCTAGAGATGCTGATCGCTGGAAGGGGTAGCTGCTCGCACTCGGTTTGAATTGAGCTCGGTGGGTCTATCTGGCAGCATGGCGCAGGGTTGTATCGGTTGCACGCCACGCTAAGCGCGTGATCGCGACCAAGGCGAGTGATGCGACGATCGTCCCCGATACGACGCCCCAGTCGAGCCCTTGACCGCGCATGACCATCGCTGACACCACAACTGAAACGACACCATAGGCAGCGAGGAGAATCCGGCGATATTGGTCGAGGGGACGCGAACCTCGGCGGACCTCGCGCAGCAGACGCTGATCGAAATCCTTTGACAGTGTGGGAATCGGCACGGCCATGGATCGCCGCAGCAGTCTATCGATCCCGACTTCGTTAGGTGGCATCTGGGGAGGACGCATTTCAGGGTCAACCATCTCAGTCACAAGAGTGTCCTTTCTCTTTAAGCATGCCATGAAGTAACTGGCGCGCACGGTAGAGATACGACTTCGCGGTGTTCTGGGGAACGCCAAGCAATTCCGCCACTTCGCCAACTCCCGCCCCAAGCCAGTAGTGCAGGCGCAAGGCTGATTGGTAAACCTCTGGAAGCGTCTGAATGCACTCCGCAAGGGCTCGATCGCGCTGCACTACTTCCATCTGTCGATCCGCTCCAGGTTCCGAAGTCGCCACATCATGAAGAACTGATTCGTCGGCATGTGGGCTTCGGAAGCGAACGCGCGCTTTCAGGTTCACCGCCTGGTTGAACGTGATGCGGTAGATCCATGAGCGAAATTCAGATTCGCCGCGAAACGATCCGATCGCGTGATGAACCTTGAGAAATACCTCTTGCGTCACGTCTTCCGCTTCCGGGATAAACTCGCGGCCTAGAATCGACACCGCTAGCCGAAACACGAGAGCACTATGCCGACGAACCAGTTCCGCGAAGGCTGGCTCGTCGCCGCTTTGCGCGCGCTCTACGAGTTGGGCATCGTTCTCGGCAAGGGCTAGTGCCAAGGGTTGGCCTTCAAGAAGTAGAAGCTGATGAAGCCTACACCCAAGAAGGTAAACGGCAGAGGAGTAATCCAAAAACTATGGGACTCCATCGGGAGATTCAAGTACAGCACAATCATGGTCCCAATCGATAGGGTGAACAGAACCATGCCCAGAATTGGGAGGACCAGCGCATCAGGCCGGCGCTCGCGCTCAGGCTCCAAGGGAAACTCGGGCAAAGGGATCCCCTTTTCCATCGCTGCCATCCGCTCTTGATGAATGATTTCCAGCCTCTTCTGCCGCCCCAAGTGTTTCACATAGAGATATCCAATAATGCCCGCTACCAAAGCGAGCGTGACTGTGCCATCGCCGACTGTATAGCTCATTCTGCTTTCTCCTCAGCTTTAGGACAGGGTGTGTCGGGGTGTGGTTGCAACCATCGGGTAAGAATTCAGGTTTGCCTCTGAACAAGGATGCTGAGTAGGGAACCAGAGGAGCGTGGTCCAAGTCGTTCGATGAGGGCATTGCCGCCTCTAAGTCATTGTGATTGCTGGCCCTTAATCTAGAATTAAGCTAGATTTTAGGCAGGGCAGTCTCTCGGGTCGACTACTGCTCGAGCCTCTTCAGACCTTCTTCCGCGCGCCGATAGCCACGGAAAAGGGCCAACGCAAAGCGATACTCCTCTGCGGCTCCACGACGGTCTCCTTGTTTTTCGAGCAGTTCCCCTAGATAGGTATGCGCCTTGAATGCTGGTCCCTCTTCGACAGTTCCCACAGAGAAGTAGCGATGCACCAGGCGAACGCCGAGAGGAAAGTAACGTCCAGCCTGCAACAGGAGGCTAGCGCCGTCCATAAGAGACTCGCCGCGGTCTACCGGCGCGGACTCGACCTTTTCCAGAGCCTCCTGCATCTCCTCAAAACGGCCGGCGTGTCGCAGGAAGATAGCGAAGTCGAGCCATGCGCGGGATCCCTCATTGGTCGCGGCGATGCCAGCACGATATTCGCGCTCTGCTTCGGTGTTGTTCTTTTCTTTCTCAGCGATCCGCCCTAACACCCAGTGCGCCATGCCCGGATGGAGCGGCAGTAGTGCCTTGGCCTGTTCGCGAGCCTTATCTTTGCCGCCGCCGACGATGCTCGGCGCTTCCAGATAGAACTCAGCTAAATCCGTCCGCGCTTCCCAACTGCTCGGATCGAGTTCTACAGCACGTTCGAACGAACTTCGGACCTTCCTCACCATGCCGGCCGCGGAAAAGAATCCCACGCGATCGGCCTTCTCTCCATAGATTCGCCCGAGCCACAGGTGATAGAGGCTCTTTTGCGGGTCCAGATTGCGCGCGCGTTCGCACTCTGAGATGCCGCGATCCCATTCTTCTGCCATGAAATGGGCACGGCAAAGCAGGTTGTGCAGCTCAGCATCGTTTGGAGATTCCGTAATTTTCTTCTGCAGAACGGGGATCACTTCATCTACATGGCCGGAAGCAAGAAGATCTCTTGCCGACGGCGTGGTCACCCATGCAACTGACACATTGCCAAGCAAACCTGCAACCAAGAGAACAGCAAGCAGGCGGCCGCGACTAAGGAATCGGGTGATACCCATGGCTCAGGGAACGACCTTGACCGGGGCGCCGTCGGTAAGGGGCTTGGTCTCTTCTGCGGGCATTGCCACCGCATCGCCTTCAGAGAGCCCGGACGTGATTTCCACACGGGTGAGATTCTGGAGCGAGAATTCAATGGCTTGTCGCTTCAGGCGATTGTCAACAATGCGGAAGACGTACGCCTTGTTATCGTCGATGTGCAGGGCATCGCGTTGTAATGTGAGAACGTTGTTGTGTGCGGCGACCACAATCGTGACACCAACATTGATGTTCGGAAGCAGCCGCAAATCCTTGTTGTCGATCAGGCAAGTCGTCTCACCGACATTTCGGTTGCCGCTCCGCTTGACTGTCGAGGGAACGCTGTTGACGGCTCCGGTCCAAACCCGGCCCGGTACCGCATCCCACGTGACTTCAACTTTTTGCCCCATCTGCAAGCGGCCCACGTCGGGTTCATCGACGAAAGCGCGGACGAGCACGTGCGACAGGTCGGCTACCTGTAAGAGCATGTCTCCCGCTTGGACAAACGCTCCCAATTTAACCGGCAGGGAATACACGATGCCATCAAAGGGAGCGCGCACGCTCGATTTGCCGAGCGCACTTTGCGCACTCTCGTAGGCGGCCTGGGCCTGCGCAGCTTGCGCCTCAGTGCTGGCGACCTCCGGCGGGGAGTAGCGACCTTTTTGTTTCTGTTCGAGCAAATTCAAGTCAGCCTGGGTAGTTTGCAGAGCGGTCTCGGCCTGCCGGACTTCTCCTTCAGACGCGGCGCCCTGTTGCTGCAGGCGCTTCAACGAATCCAGATTTCGTTGGGCTGTGTCGCGGGCCGCCCGCGTCTTAGCCAATTGCGCGTTCAGGGTCAGGATTTCTTCCTGTGTTCCGCTATTTTTTGTGGCGGCGAGGTTGGCTTGGGCCGCTTTGATCTGAGCCTGCGCTCTGGCAGCCTGTGCACGGATGTCATCGTTGTCGAGCTCGAGCAATAATTGTCCCTTGCGGACGCGGTCTCCTTCTTTCACCAAGAGCCGCCTCACCGTAGTCGCAATCGGAGCGTGCGACTCAAAGTTTTGGACAGGTTCGACTTTGCCGTTAGTTGAAATCTGGCTGCGAATGGGCCCGCGCTGCACCGTTACCGCGTGGACTTTCAATGGGGTCTGGTGAAAGTAGGAATACAGCACCAGAATCAGAATGATGGCTGCGGACAAAATCCAGATCCACCGCCTTTTCGACGGAGCATTCGAGTTTTTTGTCAGCGCCAACCGGTTTTTCTTTCAGTATGCGGCAGGAATAAGTGTAAGGGCTAATTTACCATCCTGAAGGTCGCGAGAGCACAGGGAACCTGTCAGGTACGGTACTGAGTTAGATGCTGCCGCCCGAGGGTCGGCTGCATTCTGTTACCCGCTACAATAGCACCATGCCCAAATCGCCCCGCTACACCCCCGAACACGCTGCTGCCGGTCTGGACTACAGATTCCCCGAGATTGAAACGTGGCCGAACCAGTTTCCCGGATACGAGATCGTCGTCGACGATCCAGAGTTTACCTCGGTGTGTCCGAAGACGGGCCTGCCGGATTTCGGCGTGATCAACATCCGCTACATGCCCGACAAAGATTGCTTGGAACTGAAGTCGCTGAAAGAGTATTTGCAGTGCTACCGCAACCTGGGCATTTTCCAGGAGAACGTCGTCAACCAGGTTCTCGATGACATCGTGAAGTGGGCGAAACCCGTGTGGGCAGAGGTTCGGGGAGAGTTTCGTCCGCGCGGCGGCATTTCAACAACCATCGTAGCGAAGTGGCCGCGTCCCAAAGGCAATAACCACAAACGACACTAGGGAACACAAAGGAATTCGAACAGCGCAATGTTTTTCCTTAGTGCACCTTCGTGTCCTTGGTGGTTGATGATCTTCGGCTCCGTGTTATATTCGCTCGACCCGTGTCCCGGAACCATCTTCAACCCAAGACTGCGCTCCTCGTTCTGACGGCGCTCAATCTGCTCAATTACGCGGACCGCAATGTGCTGTTCGCGGTGCAGCCGCTGGTGCAGGATGAGTTCCACATTTCGAAAGAGCAAATCGGATATCTAACCAGCGCATTCCTCGGTTTTTACATGCTTGCGGCGCCGTTTGTGGGCCCGCTCGCTGACCGCTATTCGCGCAAGCTCATCATCGTGCTGGGAGCATTTTTCTGGAGCGGCCTGACGCTGCTCACGGCAGTGACGCACACCTACACCGAGTTGCTGATTCGTCATACGCTGGTTGGGGTCGGGGAAGCGACGTTCGTCACGATTGCGCCAACATTCGTCTCGGATCTTTTCCACGAAAACATACGCGGGCGGATTCTCGGAGTCTTCTATCTTGCGATCCCCGTTGGATCGGCGGCAGGGTACTTGTTGGGAGGGTACCTCGCTCCCACCCATGGATGGCGCTTTCCGTTCTACATCGCTGCGGCTCCAGGTTTCCTGCTGGCGATTTGTGTGCTGTTCCTGAAAGAGCCCGAGCGCGGACAATTTGATTCCCTGAAGGCAACCCCCGAGCGAGGAACAATTCTTGGTCTTGCGAGAAACCCGTCCTTTCTGACTGCGACGCTGGGCATGGCCGCCATGACCTTTTCCCTCGGCGGAATTCAAGTATGGATTCCCCAGTTTCTTTACAGCGAACGCGGCTATACGCTCGAAAAGGCGAACCTGCTGTTCGGCATGATCATCGTTGTCGATGGCATCCTGGCAGCGCTGGCTGGCGGATGGCTTGGAGATTATCTGTTGCCACGGATGAAGAGTTCCTACTACTTCGTGTCTGCGGCCAGCATGCTGTTGGGCATTCCCGTGATGACCGTGGCGTTGTTTAACAAGGGACCCCTGATGATTCCTGCGATCGGTGTGGCGGCATTCTTCCTGCTGCTGAACACCGCGCCGCTGAACGCAGCCGTCATCAACTCAGTCGATGCTCACATTCGCGCGAGCGCCTTGGCCGTAAACATCTTCATCATCCACCTGCTCGGCGACGTACCTTCGCCCACGATGATGGGCTGGGTCGCCGATCGCCGCTCGCTGCAGATCGCGTTCATCCTGCCAATTATCGCCATGGGCATCTCTTCGGCGATACTGTTCTATGGGATGAAATTCGCTCCGACCATGGCATTGGATTCTCACGCGGACCTGGCAACAGCAGGGAAGACGTAATCAGGAATGGCTTATTTCTGGTGGATTGCGGGAATCATTCTGGCGCTCGCCTGGTTCTCCCGCATCGTGGACGCCGCCCTGGGCATGCCTTCTGTGGCGGACGTCTCCCGTCCCGAATGGAACCAAAATCCAGTTTCGCCCGCCGGCAATCCGCGAGTTTCGATCATTGTTCCCGCACGCAACGAAGAAGTAGAAATCGAGAACTGCCTGCGCTCACTGCTTGCGCTCGACTACGACAACTACGAAGTGATCGCAGTGAATGACCGCTCGACCGATCGGACGGGCGAGATTATGGAGCGGATTCAAAGTCAGAAATCCCAACCTTCGAAAACCGCGACGGGTGGCGCAGCCGAGTTACGGGTAATTCGTC
>DATFQQ010000207.1:0-2155 GCA_035264195.1 Candidatus Sulfotelmatobacter sp.
GGGCCAAATGCAAGAGCATATGTGGCTCCAATTCCAACCACACCGTCCGCCAATATTGCGCAGTGGATTCCATGACCGCTTCTTGCACATCTTGCGCTCGCAACCAACTGGACAATCGACTCAGGTCGCCCGGCAAGGTGGCAAATCGCCGCCGCTCCGGCTTCTCTTCCGGGCTAGTCGTCTCGATCACCACCACCATTAATACTTTCTTGTGTACGTCAATCCCCGCCATCTTCATCGCTTCCTCCGGGCGTGGAAGCGGCAGAGCGCGCGAAACAAAACTTACGCTCCCTTACGTGCTACCACCCTTCTCCAAGTGAGGAGTGGCGCGACAACAATTGGTTCAAAACGCGCGCTCCCGATCAAACTCCGTCACGGCCTCGATTTATCCAGAGTGCAAACGACCTTTGCCGTCCACGCTGCATTGATCGTACCCCCGACCCCGATCCAATTTTCATCCCCATGGGTGGGCCGAAGGCCCATGTCTAACTCCGTCGAAAATCCTCTCCAGACCTAAGCAAGCTTGGGGGCAAGTTGGTTTATGGGGGTGATGGTGACCTCATAGCCGAGCTTACGAAGGGCTCGCGCCAGCATCTGGGCGCGTTGTTTCTTTTCTCGAGGACCTACTTCGTGGCCTTGCTCGATGAATCGCACTCCTTCATGCAAGATCTTCCAAACGACACGACAGAGCCGATGGGCAACGGCCCAGATGGCGGACTTATAGCCGAGGCGGGGCATCAGACGGCGGAACACAACCTGAAAATGACAGCCTTTCTTGGCAACCGCAGCGTGTGCGGCTTGGTTCAGCACTCGACGAAGGTATTTATTGCCTTTCGCGCAGCGACTGCTTTGGTTCTCCTCCGCGCTTTCTTCTTTGCCAGGACAGGTTCCCACCCAAGAGGTCAATTCCGCCGCCGAAGAGAATGTACTGGCCTGCGCCCCTACCTCCGCGATGATCTGTTGCGCCGAATCCACTCCCAGCCCAGGAACTTCCGCCAGTCGAATCACAGCGTCCTGATGCGATTTCATGGCCTGCGCGATCATGTGGTTGAGCTGTGCCATTTGCTGATCGATCAACTGCAACCGCTGCAGTTGTAAGCCCAGCATTCCCCGGTGCAGGGGTTGCACTCTTCCCGTCAACGCATCCACCAGTTGCTCCTCTGTACAGTGCAACCGCTCATCCCCTAGCTCTGCCAACTTCTTGGCATCGCTCTCGCCTTGCGCCAAAGCATGCAGAATGCGAAGCCCACTGGCACCCAGCAAGTTGCTGACCACGATCGACAGCTTGATGCGCATTTCTTCCAGCAGACACTCCATCTGGTTCTGCAGTCGTACTCGGTCGCGCGTAAGCTGCACCTTCATGCGGGTCAGGCTGCGCCAAATACGCTGTTCCCCACCAGGCACAAAACTCAAAATCAGCTCATCGGCGATCAGCCGCCGCACTAGCCGCTCCGCATCTTTGAAGTCATGCTTGCGCCCTCGCGGAGCACGGTTGGAGAACGCCTGCGCCAAGTGCAAACGCATATGCGGCTCCAACTCCAGCCACACAGACCGCCAGTACTGCGCGGTGGATTCCATCACCGCCTCTTCCACCCCCTGCTCCTGTAACCAGATTCGGAATCGCTGCAACTCACTCGGCAGCGTGACAAATCGTCGCCGTGCCGGCTTCTCTTCCGGCGCACTGGCATCCATCACCACTACCATCAAAACCTTCTTGTGTACGTCGATCCCCGCGATCTTCATCGCTTCCTCCTGACGTGGAAGCGGCAGAACGCACGTGTACATGCTTACACGCCGTCACGTGCTACCACCCTCCCTACTCGGAGAGATGGCGCGACATAGATTGGTTCAAAACGCGCGTTCCCGATCCAACTCAAAAACGGCCTCACTTTATCCAGAGTGTAATCAGACCTGTGCCGTCCACGCCCATGAGCATACCGCACAGACTCAAACCAATTTTCATGTCAATGGGTGGGCCCCAGGCCCATGCAAACTCAAAACCCAAACCAATTCGACTTTTTGCCCACGGGGAACCCCCTTCACCGGCCAGGAAGGAAATCTGAATATTGTTTTTCGAATTCCAACTCCCGTCCTTGGCGCTGGGCTTATCGAGGCGATCCCGGACTCTGCACATCTCGCCAACATACGCTCTAAC
>DATFQQ010000208.1:0-3338 GCA_035264195.1 Candidatus Sulfotelmatobacter sp.
ACATACTCATATTTGTAGCCCGCCGCAAACGCCAGCGGCTTCCTCCAATTCACCCTGTCGCAAGCGCCCTACGGGAAAAATCGTGGCCTCACACAGCTGCACGGCGCCTGCGCACTTGGCGGTAGGGTCCTAAATGAGCCAGTCATCAGACCTTACTCGATAATGAACGTTGCCCAGCGGACGCGTATTGCGCCGTGCAAGGTTGGATTGTGCTGTCAGGCAATCAACCGCGCCTTACTCCGAGCGTAGCGATTTCACGGGATCCGTTTGGACTGCCCTTCGCGCAGGAACCAGGCACGCGGCGATCGCTACAAGCATTAGAGCGAAAGCCACACTCGCATAGGTCAACGGATCGTGCGCACCGACTCCGAACAGTTGCTTCGCCATCAGTCGCGTTAACACGAAGGAGGCAGCCGTCCCGACTACTGCACCGATCATCGCCATCTTTGTTCCCTCTCCGAGCACGAGAACCAGGATGTCGCGACTTTGCGCACCCAACGCCATGCGAATGCCGAATTCCTGAGTACGCTGTCCGACCAAGTAGGAGACCACACCGTAGATGCCGACACAAGCCAACATCATCGCGAGTGTGGCGAAGCCGGCAAGCAGAATCATCATGAGCCGTCTTGCGGCGTACGAGGTGGCAACCACGTCGTCCATGGTTTGCACGTTATAGATCACGTCGCGCGGATCGATCTCTCTCACCGTTTCGCGAACTGATCCCATGATCGAAGGCGGATCGCCATGCGTCCGCAGCACCACCGCAACAGACTTTGCGACTAGAGACATGACCTTTTCGGGAATCTGCATGAACGGATAAAAAAACTGCGCCTGGATGGCGCCCGGTGGGTCAGCATCGAGTGCATACTGCTTCACGTGTCCGACGATGCCAACGACTTCCGCTTGCACGTTGAACTCGGTGAAGTTGATGTGCTTGCCGATGGGATCCTGTTCCGGGAAATACGCCGAAGCGAAATTATCGTCGATGTCGATCACGATGGGCGCGTTTTCGTTGTCCTGGTCGCTTACGAATCGGCCGCGCAACAAGGTGATTCCCATCGCCTCGCGAAAGCCGGATTCGACGAGAAAGAATGTTGCTGCGTGCATGTCGCTGTCGTGAGCGGGCTTGGGTTCGCCTTCGATCCAAAACGGCAGCGCGGAGTCATGAATCATGGGGCGCGAACCCAGCGTGACCGATACCGCGTGCACGCCGGGTATGGATCGCACTCGGTCGTCGAAGTTACGCAGTCGGGCCCGGGTTTCGGCCGAAGTCGTATCCGACGTCGCCGGCATTGCCAAAGAGAAGCTGATTGCGTGATGGGGGTTGAATCCCGGATTGACTCGCCACAACGCGCCCAGCGTGCGGACCATGAGGCCGGCCCCGATTAGCAGAAGCAGCGCCAACGCGACTTCGGACGCGATGAAGGTCCCCTGCAGCCGATGGCGGAAGCCGCTCAAACCGCGTCCGCTTTGCTTCATGACCTCCTGCAGGTTGGTTTGCGTCGCCTTCACTGCAGGCAGCAGCCCGAAGGTCACGCCGGTTACGAGTGACAGCACAAGCGTAAAGAGCAGTACCTTGGAATCTAGAGAAACCTCGCCGAGCCTGGGTAATGCCGCGGGTAACGCCTTAAGTAGCATCTTCATGCCGCAATAGGCGACCAGCAGTCCAAGTGCTGCGCCGACTGCGGAAAGCAAAATACTCTCCGTCAGAAGCTGGCGAATCATCCGTGCGTGCCCTGCACCCAGCGCCGAGCGAATTGCGAACTCGCGCGACCGCGTGACCGAACGTGCCAGCAGCAGGTTCGCCACATTGGCGCAGGCAATCAGCATCAGGAACCCCACAGCCCCCAACAACACCAACAGCAGCGGTTGAACGTTCCCGACTAGGTCTTCCTTCATAGAAACCAGCTTGATGTTGTGGCCGGCGTCGGCTTCGGGGTAAGCGACCGCGAGGTTGCGGGCAACTTCATCCATTTCAGCTTGCGCTTGCGGAATTGTGATTCCTGGATTCAATCTGCCAAAGGCGTGAGCCCCTACCGAGACGCGTCGATCGCGGAATGAGGGATCGTTCCACTGCCCGATGGGTGTGTACACGTCCCGCATGTTCCCGTAAAAAGTGAATGTGTCGGGTATGACGCCAACGATGGTGTACCCTGTTCCGTTCAGGGTGATCGGCTTGCCGACGATCTCCGGCGAGGAACCGAATTTGCGCTTCCAGAAACCACCGCTCAGCACCACGACCGGTGCTGCCCCGATTTGATCGTCATCGACGCGAAACGTGCGCCCCAGAACGGGCGCTATCCCGAGAGTATCGAAGAAACTAGCCGAAATCATGTATCCGCTCAGGCGCTCGCCTTCGCCGTTGCCGATAAAGTTGTAGTCTTCGTTGCGATACGCAGCCAGCGAGGCAAACGAGCGGTTGTCGCGTTGCCAATCGAGGAAGTTCGGGTACTCGATGGGAGCGCTGTCCAGACCGGCAATCCTTGCATAGACCACCACCAGTCGGTCGGAGTGCGGATAGGCAAGCGGATTCAGCAGCACTCCATTCACAACGGAGAAAAGTGCGGTCGTTGCGCCTATCCCGAGCGCGAGGGTCAACCCTGCAATAGCCGTGAACGCTGGCGACTTAATGAGCAGCCGGACGGCATAGCGCAGATCGGCAAGAACAGTATTCATCGCTTCCGTTGCTCGGACGCATAGACCCGTCGAGTTGCATGATTGTACTGCAATGCCTTGACCAAGCGTTACCGCAAGCTTGCGCCTCCTATCCGCTCTTTCGCGGGATGATGGGATGATGAGGGTTGTCGCGATATTTCGCCCGTTATTGCATCCCTCGCCGTCGAGCACGCAAATCTCCGGTTTGGGTGGGTGAACCTTGAGCTTTCGTTCTCTGCGTCTGGACTCAAACTGCTCCGCGTCTTCACTCGTAGATGTGAACAATTCGCTACCAAGAAACTCTTCGTCATGCACTTTGTGCGTATAGGATGCCGGCACATTCTGGGACCGTTGGGGATCGACTGCGATCTCAGGCGCCGGAGTTTAAAGTAGCGGAACGCGATGGCAGAAACGGGAAGAAGCGACCATCGTTGCGACCGCGAGAAAGTTGGCAGCGTTGCTGCATCACATGTGGTGCGTGGAGAAGTGCATGAGCGGTTGCACAAAGGCAGCCGCATGACGGCTCTGCCGGCAGCGTAAAACAAAACCGCAAAACAAAGTCAAAACCATTCCAGAAAAGACAACGGCCCAAAGCCGAGATCCGGCGACTGCGTCAATCGCCTGTGCCACGTTCCGCGATTACGCGACAGGTCGCGAATCAGATGGCAGCGCCGGCTGATACG
>DATFQQ010000209.1:0-6252 GCA_035264195.1 Candidatus Sulfotelmatobacter sp.
CACCAATCGTCGCACGGTGCGCGCATGTTCCGAATATTCCAACGCGCGCGCCATAACGAGGTCTCTATAGATTGCGTCGCTCCGAGGTGCGCCCCACTCCCCGATAGCGCGCCAATCACCAAAGCGATGCCAGAGCACAAATCCAATGAGCGAGTTGTCGATTTCCTGAACAAACTGCCAGAGCCAGTCGATCCAGAATGGCTGAAACGTGTCGACGGCCGGACCTCCAATAAGTGCACGGCGCCCCGCGAGATATTGACCGAGCCAGCGCAGTATTTCCTGCGCTACTGCGACATAGATTTGTCGATATTGATCGAATGTAAATCCCGGATTGATCCAGTCGCTGTTCGGCTCGTTCCAGACGCACCAGTACCACTCACGAACGGCTTCACCCCCCCATTGTTCAATGCAATTCCAGACGAGCTCTCCGCATCGAAGCGCGAACCAGCGCACAGTTGCGGCGTCATCAAACGGCGGTCGAAATCGTGTGAATGTGATCATTGGTGTTGCGCCGGTATTGAGCACGGCTTGCACATATCCGGCGAAACTTGGCCAATCCCTGATCGGATCGGGCGTGTGTCGGTCGAATGCGTAAATCCGAAGAATTTGCGTATCAATCGCACGAAGTCGGTCCCTGATCTGATCGCGACCTGGGCCAAGCGCAAATTGACGCCAACCGAGCGCCTCGTTGACACCGTAGCGAAGGCGGCTCCGCCTCGTTACTCTCGACGTGACCGTGCTCAAGCCGGAAAGCTGCTGTACGTCTTTCATGACTCGACGATCGCCACCAACTCGTGAAGCCGCACGGCATAGGAGTGCTTCTCAGCAAGCATCTGGCGTATTCCCTCGACGATATCCGCATAATGCTGGGGGCGCCGCATAACATCAATAATCAGTTCCTCGGGATGCTTTTCCGGCAGCACAAGGGCCCGTGCTCGCAAACCATAGGTCTCCGCTACGAAATCAGGATCCAAACCGAACACCGGAATTGTATTAGCCGCCAGTGTCTCGAATGTCCGGCAAGTCACGAGGCGCAGATGTTCAAATAGAGGTCGATAAATGACCGGGGTGAAAATGCCATTTCCCATCGTGGCGACGACTTGATCGAACCGAATCGGCGGCGTCACCTCTACGCCGAGTCTTTTCAGGTAGCCAGTATCCGAGTGATAGGCATCCTCACTGATCGACGGATTGGCCCACGGAGCGGTAGCATCCCAACCATGTCCGGTGATGCCAACACGCCCGATTTCTGCCCGGACTATCTCCACAGCCTTCAGGACGCGCTCCATTTGTCCCCACCGGAACCAGTTGTTTCCGACGTAGAACATGCCATAGCGCTTTTGCTCGAAGTTAAGAGGTACCGCCCATGCTGGGTTGTAAGCGTGAAAAAAAAATGACTTCACATTGGATCGGAGCGGATGCAGTGTTGGCTGATAGATTTTATCCGACAGGCTCTGGCAGACATCAACCCAGGTTCGGCTCGCCGCTGCATCGACATGGTTGTAATCACCTATTACGCTAATCGCATCGTTGAATTTTCCATCGCAGTCGATTACGACTCGACGAGCGCGCGGCACCCTAGCGATTAGCCGCAACCAATCGACTTGATTGCCATGCTGCAGATTCGTCGTCCATTCGAAGATGAAGACGACAGCGTCGGTCTCATTAATCTCAAGGGAGTAATGAAAAGACGAAAGCTCGGGCGGGCCATAGATAACCACTTCGTGACCTAGCTGTTTGGCCACTTCCTTATAATTATAGAGGTCCTGCGCGCTCCCGCGGTCATCATAGACCCAATGAACGAAGATTAACCGCATATGGAGCCATTTACTCCCTAGGCTTCAATGATATCGATCAGCTGTCGAAGCCTTACCGCCTGACTATGATGGGTGGCGAGATGTTGACGAATGCCGCACACTAGCTGGTCATAATGTGCAGGCCGGCGGATCATATCCAGGAACAGTTCAGTGCCGTCGCCGCGCATCACGAGCTCCGCAGCATCCGGGCCGTAAATTTCTGCCACGTATTGCGCATCGAGACCAAAGATTGGGACGGTGTCCGCCGCCGGCGTCTCAAAGAAGCGTGGTGTTACTAGCCGTAGTGCGCAGAACGTAGGTCGGCTAATGACCGGGTTAAAGCTTGCCATGCTCATCCAATCAATCACCGATTCAAACGGAACTGGCTCTAATAGTTCGACGTCCAGTTTCTGTAAGTACTCCACATCGCTATAATATGCATCTTCAAGCTGCATCGGCGTGGCCCAAGGCGGTAACGCAGCCCATCCGTAGCCGACCAGCGCAATCCTAGCAAGCTGTGAGCGGATGGGCTGGATCGCACGAAGGATGGCAGACATGGGGTGCCAGCGGAATTTGCTGTGGCCCACATACATCATGCTAAATGTTTTCGGAGAACTGCGCATTGGCCGCTCCCATGCCCGACAATACGAGTAAAACAAGAATGGCTGAACCTTTGGACGGAGGGGATGCAATGTTGGTTGGCAAATTTTGTCGGACAGGCTATCGCAGATAGCAATCCATCGTTCCGCTTCGGCGGCGTCGCGGTGGTTATAATCGCCGCTGACTCGGATCACTTCGTTATAGTTTCCATCACCGTCGACAATTACGCGCCGTCTACGCGGAACCTTGTTCACTAGCCGGACGAAATCGAGCCCATCCCCACCTGCCAATTGAGTCGTCCATTCGAAGATAAAAACGACTGCATCAGCGGCATCTATATCTAAGGAGTAATTCAGCGGAATATCAGGATTCGGCCGTCCGTATACTGCCACTTCATGCCCCAGCGCCTTGGCAGCCTCGCAATAACCCTGAATTACCAAGCCGCTGCCTTGGTCCTTGAATGCCCAGTATACAAACATTAATCGCATAGCGACTCACCCTGCCTTCACGGCTGGCTGGCGACCACCCAACATTTCGATAAGCTCATGCAGCCGGCGCTCGTACGAATGGTGTGCGGTCAAATGCCGACGTACCGCCTGGACGACTTCCTGGTATTTCTTTGGTTGCTCCAACACATCAACAAGCTTGCTGGCGATGTCGTCGTGCAGCACCAAGTCCCTTCCTGACGGGCCGTAGATCTGCTCCGCGTGCCCCGGATCAATCATCATTAGTGGAAGCGTGTCCGCTGAGAAAATCTCGAAATATTTGGACGTGACCAAGCCCAATCGTCGAAACAAGGGCCGTTGCGTCATGATATTGATGCGCGCTTTGCCCATCGTCGAGATGACGTCACGGTAAGGCACTGCCGGTAGAACGCGGATGCCAAGTTCACGGAGGCGTTGTGGGTTGACGCTGAAGGCAGCTTCCTGTCCGATCGCGGCCGCCCAAACTGGAGGCGCATCCCACCACAATCCAACGAAGCAGATGTCGCCGAAAGCCCCGCGCATCCTTTCTATAGCGGGCAACAGCCGCTCACTCACCTCTCGCCAGCGCCACCAATTGTGACCAACATGCATGATGTCGACGTGCTTGGCATGCGAAGAGGCTTGGACAGTCTGACGGCGCGATTCATAACCGTAAAATAACAGCGACTGCACTTGGGATTGGCGCGGCCATAACGTAGGTTGAACAATGCGATCCGCAAGCGCCTCGTAGGAACTGACCCAACGCTGCCGCTCACGCTCACTCGCATGGTTTCGATCATAACCGTCAAGCGCAATAACCGGGTTGTACATTCCATCCGCATCCAGAATTACGCGACGTGAGCGAGGGACAATCGTAAGGAGGTGGGCAAGTCGCAGCCCACTTACCCAATTCAATCTCGACTCAAAGATAAACACGACATAGTCGAATAGATGGACCTCTTTCGAAAAATAAATTTCAGAAAGCTGGGAATCTGGATTACCGTAAACAGCTAGGGTGTGGCCGATGTTCTTTCCTACCTGAATATAATTTGCTAGAGCCTGAATGCTCCCCGCATTAACGCGTCTTTCCATTACAAAGAGGATATTCACCTCTATGCACCCTTCTCCAAGCTGACTGCTCAGTCTAGGAACCGAGCATGGCAATAAGTTCTGTGAGGCGTTGATGGTATGAGTGGTGGACGGTGAGATGTTGGCGGACTCTCAGTATCGCTTCCCAATACGGTTCGGGGTTTCGAATGATATCCCGGAGCCAGCTCCCAATGTCGTTCGTGGGCAGTAGGGGACGCACGGCCGGGCCGTAGATTGATTCGGCGAGCGGCTCCGGAACCATCACCAGCGGAATTGTGTCGGCTATAAAGGTCTCAAACAACCTGTTCGTGACTAAACCAAGTTCATTGAACAATGGGCGTTGAAAAATTGGACAGAACCGCGCATTGCTAAGAAACCCAGAGAACTCCGTATATGGAATTGCATCGCCGATCTCGACATCGAGTTGCTGCAAAAACTCTGGGTCAACATCTGCGCCTTTAATCCCCATGCGTACCGCCCAGTCTGGTCGCTGCTTCCAATCCCATCCGATAAGCGCGATAGGGCCGAGTTTCTGATGGATTGGTCTCGTTGCTTCGAGGAAGCGCCGCACTTGTGTCCAACGCTGCCAATTGTTGCCGACATACGCAATGCCGTATTTCTTTGGGCGCGACCAACGTTGCGTCGCCTCAGCCGCGGAGGTGACCGGTTGGGCGACGCCTTCAGGGTCATAGCCATGAAAAAGAAATGATCCTACATCGCTACGCTTAGGTGTGAGCGTCGGCTGCAAAATTCGATCGGCAACCGATTTAAAGGCCTCGATCCACTCCCATCCTTGGTGGCCGTCCATTTTCTCGAGATGATTAAAATCATGCTCGACACGAGTCGTCTCGTTGTATCGGCCGCTGCAATCGATGATTACGCGGCGACTCTTCGGCATACCATCAAGCAGGTTGGCCAAATAAGGTAGGTCCGGAAAGTCCGATGGCATGTATACGATGAAAATCGCCATGTCGAAAGCGTGGACGTCCAGCGAGAACTGGAGTTCGGGATAATCCAGTTGCTTCTCGCCAAAGACTGCGATCTCGTGTCCAAGCTTACTGGCCACTCGACTGTATTGAGCAATTGTGTGGATCGCGCGGGAGGAGCGTGCCAGTTTTGAAATAAGTAATAACTTCATGCTGCGCCTCCAGCGCATCGAATAAGCCTTTGATTGGCCCGATGCAGGTGGTGTGACAAATAAGAACTTCAGCGGACCCGACTCCTCTACTGAATCTTGAGAGCGTCTGCAGCCTTGATGCTCTGCCTTGCCCAAACCACGGTATCCGCCAGTCCGGCGGCGAATGGTGTCCGCGGAACCCATCCTAATATTGAACGCGCCCGGGAAGTATCTGCTTCTACGTGACGCTGCTCACCCGGTCGCGCAGGCCGGAAATATACCGGATGAATTTGTTGGTTTCGATCGAAGGCGGCGAGCGTCTTCACAGCCAACTCTTTGATCGACATTCGCCGCCCGCTTCCAAGATTGAATACTTTTCCAAACGAAGCAGGATTTTTAATGGCGCGCACCCAGGCGTCGACCACGTCATTGATATAGACGAAATCACGCGTCTGTTCCCCATCACCGAAAACGGTAAGTGGCTCATCACGCAAAATATTTCCAATAAAAATACCAAGAACACCCTGGTATGGATTGTCGAGCGCCTGCCGTGGACCGTAAACGTTGTACATGCGGAACGAGGTTACATGGAATGAAAAATTCAGGTCGATCCGCTCTGCCGTGGCGTGGACGTATCGTTCCGCCGCGTATTTCGTGATTCCGTAGTATGAGGAGGGTTGGCAGGCAGTGTCTTCTGGCGTCGGTAGCGCGGCGCTGGAACCGTAAACCGTCATCGAGCTCGCATAAAGCAGCCGCGGCACTTCGTACTGAAGACAGAGCCGCAATACATTGAGTGTGCCCTCAACGTTGGTCCGTAGATCCAAAGCCGGATCGCTAAAAGATCGTATTTGCGACACCTGCCCAGCAATGTGCAGCACGGCGTCCAAACGATCTTCGAATGCCAGTTCCAGCTGCTTCTGGCGACTTACATCGCCTTTGATGTACCAGACTCCGCGCGGAACGTTGTTTTCGTGGCCAGTGGCTTCATTGTCGATAACGACCAACTCGTGCCCTTCTTCTAAAAGGCGGTGCACCAAGTGTGAGCCGATAAATCCGGCTCCCCCTGTAACCAAGATTCTCATGGGGTACGACAGTCCTGCCCAAAGTTCCAAGCGTTGGACGTCTGCGTCGTTTCTCCGAAACGTTGCACAACCGCACCCTTCTGATCCATTAGCGATTGCCTAAC
>DATFQQ010000210.1:0-4593 GCA_035264195.1 Candidatus Sulfotelmatobacter sp.
GAGAATGAAGTCTTCCTGGTGTGTGCTTGCAGCCTTTATGGCTCTGTCGAACGGGACGCGCTTTACATCCTTGTTTCCTGCCCGCAATAGGTCATTCGCGCGATCTTCGACCCAAGCCGTGACATCGGTATCAGCTGGGCCGCCATTGGGCGGGTTGTACTTGAAGCCACCATCTTCCGGTGGATTGTGTGAGGGTGTGATCACAATTCCGTCGGAGAGGTGTTCTTTGCGGTTCCGGTTGTAAACAAGAATTGCGCGTGAGATCACCGGAGTTGGCGTCACCCCATCATTTTCCTGAATGATCGCCTCGACCCCATTCGCCGCAAGTACTTCGAGCGCAGTCCGCTGTGCGGGCGCGGAAAGAGCATGGGTATCTTTGCCCATATATAAAGGACCGTCGATTCCCTGTCCTCGGCGGTAATCGCAGATTGCCTGTGTGATCGCCAGGATGTGGGCTTCATTGAAGGCGCCGTGAAGTGAGGAACCGCGGTGTCCGCTAGTTCCAAACGCAATCAGTTGCGTGCGGTCGCTCACGTCAGGCGTGCGTTCGAAGTATTCTCGTTCCAATCGGGCGAGGTCCACCAGCAATTCTTTCGGTGCAGGTTTGCCGGCCAGCGGGGAGAGCACGGGGCCTTTTGTCACAGAATGTTTTTCTAAAGTATGGGGCATGGTTCCGCCTTCCAGATCTCGGTGGCATATTCGTGAATGGTACGGTCACTTGAAAACTTTCCTGAACTGGCCACGTTCAAAATGGCTTTTCGGGCCCATTCACTTGGATCTGAGTAAAGTTCGCCCAGCCGATCCTGAGCCTGGACGTAAGAGGTGAGATCCGCCAAATGCATGTAGTGATCCCCATTCGCGAGCAACGTATCGCGTATCGGTTCAAACGTGCCTAGTTCATTGCGGCTGAAGTAGTCGGAGAAAATCAGATCTAAAGCGGTCTTCGTTTCCGGTTCGTGCTCGTAGTGCCAATGCGGGTTGTACCAGGCTTGGCTGCCCTGTACCTGCTCAACGGTAAGGCCGAACAGGAATAGATTTTCCTTTCCGGCCTCTTCGGCCATCTCAATGGTCGCTCCATCAAGAGTCCCCACTGTGAGCGCGCCGTTCATCATGAACTTCATATTGCTGGTTCCGCTGGCCTCGTAGCCAGCTGTCGAAATCTGGTTCGACACATCGCTTGCGGGAATAAGACGCTCTGCCAGCGATACATTGTATTCCGGGAGAAAAACCACTTTCATGCGACCGCGAACAATGGGGTCGCCGTCAATGGTGCCGGCCAGATTGTTGATGAACTTGATAATGAGTTTCGCCAGTCGATAAGCAGGCGCAGCCTTACCCGCAAAAAAGAACGTTCGCGGAACCATTTCAAGGCTGGGATTTTCTCGCAGCCGGTTGTAGCAGACAATAATTCGCAGTGCATTCAGCAGTTGCCGCTTATATTCGTGGATACGCTTGATCTGGGAGTCAAAGATCGTGTCAGGATCTACGAGTTGTCCGGTAGTTGTCTTGAGCCAGTCTGTGAATCTTACTTTGGCTGCGCGTTTTGCGGTATGGAACGCTTTCTGAAGACCAGCATCACCGGACAGAACCTTGAGGCGGCTGAGTTGGCCCAAGTCAGTGATCCACTTGTCGCCGATGGCTTCAGTAATTGCACGCGATAATTCAGGATTTGCTTCGAGCAGCCACCGCCGCGGAGTAACCCCGTTGGTCTTGTTGCTGAAGCGGTCGGGAAACAGTTCAGCCAGGTCCTTCACCGTAGTCGTGCGCAGCAATTTTGAATGCACAGCCGCCACACCATTCGTGCTGTGCGAGCCGACGATCGCGAGGTTGGCCATTCGGACCTTGCGGGACGGTCCTTCCTCCACTAAGCTAATGCGCTCAGCACGATCGGCATCTCCCGGAAAACGAACGTACACTTCGTCGACTAGCCTTCGGTTGATCTCGTAAATGATCTCGAGCTGCCGAGGAAGAAGTAGTTCAAACCACCTAACCGGCCACTTCTCAAGCGCCTCAGGCAGAAGAGTGTGGTTGGTGTAGGCAAACGTTTTCCTCGTAAGATCCCAGGCCTGATCCCACCCGAGACGCGCGTCGTCCAGCAGAATACGCATCAATTCAGCGACCGCCATGGATGGATGGGTGTCATTGAGCTGAATCGCGGCTTTGTTAGGAAACTGTTCCCAGTCTGTGTTATGCCGCAGGAATCGGCGAACCAGGTCAGCCAAGGAGCAAGCCACCAAGAAATACTCCTGCAGAAAGCGGAGTTCCTGGCCAGCAGTAGTGGAATCGTCAGGATACAAAACTCGCGTCAGTGATTCTGCTTCGAGAGTCTCCCCGAGCGCGCCTACAAAATCGCCAGTGCCAAATTCCTGAAAATCGAAATAGTCGGGAGCAGCCGCTGCCCAAAGACGGAGAGTGTTAATTGTCTTTCCTCCGTAACCCACGACTGGACGATCGAACGGTATTCCGAACAAGATCGACGGGCGGTTTGGGATCACTTCGAGGCGTCCGTCTCGCACCTTGAAGCTGCAGTTCAGCTTGATCTCCACTTTCTCGTGCTGGCGGCAGATTTCCCACGGGTCACCGTCACGTAACCAATTGTCGGGGTTTTCCTGTTGCCATCCGTTCACGAAGGACTGCTGAAACATTCCGTACTCGTAGCGCAAACCGTACCCTGTAGCCGGCAGTTGCAAGGTGGCCATAGAATCGAGGAAACAAGCCGCCAGTCGACCCAAACCTCCATTTCCCAAACCGGCGTCCGGTTCCTGCTCGATCAAATCAAGCCAGTCGATGCTCTTCTCTTTGACCACACGCTGGACGATGGGATCAAGTAAAAGATTCGTGACGTTATTGGCAAGCGAACGCCCAAGAAGAAACTCCATCGAGAGGTAGTAAACCCGTTTCGCATTCTGGCGCTCATACGTGGCCTTAGTCTTGACCCAGCGCTGCGCCAGGACGTCACGAACAGAGTGAGCGAAAGCTTCAAAGCGTTCCCGAGCGCTGGCTACCTTTGGGTCGATTGCGCGATCGAAAATCAAATGTCGATCGTAGAGTGCGTCTGCAGTTCCGGCAAACTGAATCGAATCGCCGCTGTATTGCTGAAGAAGCTCGGAAACGCCGTCCTTTTTCTTGGGGATTGAAACAACTGTCGCGGAATTTGGTTGCGTCACGATCCTTGTGCTCATTCCTAAACCTCATATTCGGTGATGTTACTTCGCTGTGGTTAATTGCAATTGCGATGCGATTGGCTCGCCAATTTCAACGTGGTGGTCATCGTTCCAGAGCCGGATAACTGGCCGCGACAAGTTGTGCTCATAGCTGACCGCACTCAGGCTGGCGGGGTTTAGCAGAAAATATTTTCCTCCAGCTCCGGGATTAAGGCCCAGCCAGCGAGCAGTGAGCACACGAATAAAATGGCCGCTGGAAAATAGAAGCACATCATCAGCAACATGACGGATACGTTCAATGACACGGTCCGCGCGTTCGCCGATTTGCGCCGGCGACTCGCCTTCCGGTCCGCCATCAAGAAATAGATCCCAGTTCGGATTTCTCTGGAAGATCTGCGCTGAAGTTAGCCCTTCATATTTGCCGTAGTCCCATTCAACCAAGTCCGGATCGGTTTCTGCCCGAGCTCCAAAGCCGGCCAGTTCGCACGTACGTGATGCACGCTGCAATGGGCTGGTGAACACCTTAGCGAAGCTTATTCCCTTGAGCCGTTCTCCAAGTCGCACGGCATTGCGCTCGCCATCGGGTGTCAGGGGCAGATCGGTGAGCCCGGTATGCTGGCCGGAGTGAGTCCAAGCGGTGTTGCCGTGCCGTGCGACATAGACGACTGGAAGTTTCTCCATCATGCTCCTTCTCGTATTTGCAACCTCGAACGGCGGCTAAAATTTGGCTTCAAGTGTGATTCGATGTCTGAGGGAGAAAAAGGTGCCCACAATATTCCAAAGCGCTTGCACCCGCCGTACCAAAGTCAATTGTCACCTGCAGTCTATGAACCGTTCGCTTTTCCGCTGACTTACCCTGCTCGGTCCGATCGCTTCCAGAAATTCTCTGCAGCGTAGCAAGTCCGGAATCTGTCAGATGTCAAATGCTTGCCAGAGCTTTGGACATAGGAAGCAGATCTTGTATGAAGCTGCTGGAATTGAGAATTGAACTTGGCCTTTCACTTGCTAACAGGGAAATGGCTACTTCGACGTCTGAACTACTAAGCTCGGCGCGCCGCTTATTTCACGGGCGATAAGGAGCAAAATGAAGACGATGTCAGTGGTGGAAGAACTCGACCGCAGCTTCGGAATTCCTGGAGTGGCCAGAGTCTGCGAAGGTAACGACGGTCTGCTGCGAGTCCAGATCACTGGTTCGCAGGTCGAAGGCGAGATCTATTTACACGGCGCGCAAGTGACGTCCTGGAAGCCGGCTGGGAGCGACGAGGTTCTCTTTGTCAGCACAAAATCACGCTGGCAGGAGGGCCAAGCGATCCGCGGAGGAATTCCGATTTGCTTTCCGTGGTTCCGCGCCAAGGCAGACGATCCAAAAGCGCCTGCGCACGGATTCGTGCGCACAAAGAGTTGGCAGCTCGAGTCTATTGTTGAAGAC
>DATFQQ010000211.1:0-12171 GCA_035264195.1 Candidatus Sulfotelmatobacter sp.
AAAAGCCCTGGATGACTGCGTTCGGTAAACTCCGCCATCTTCGCAAGGAAACCAAGAAAATCAACCGGATCATCGAGGAAGAATTCGAGCAGGTCGAAGCTGAGGATCGTTTGTGATCTTGGACACCAACGGGCTCTCTGCCATGGCCGAGGGTGAACCTTCGCTTGAACCCGTACTTCGCAAAACGGAGCAGCTGGCCATTCCTGTAATCGTGCTCGGGGAATACCGATACGGAATTTTGCACTCCCGCGACCGCCGGCACTATCAACAGTGGCTACAGGAGCACTTGCCAAAATTTCGCGTTCTTGACATCGAGGATCGAACCACCATTTCCTATTCTGCCGTTCGAATCGAGCTCAAGAAGGCGGGAACACCCATTCCTTCCAATGACGTTTGGATCGCAGCGCTTTGTCGACAGCATTCTCTGCCCATCATCAGCCGTGATCGTCATTTCGATCTCGTGCCGGGAATCAAAAGGATCGAATGGTAGCGCCTCGGGCTATTTTTCTCTCGGGTGTAACCAAGCGTCGAGGAATCGCCGAGGAGCTTGCCCTTGTGACACTCATCTGCATAAGCGGCCGAAACGGTCGGCTGTCACCAAATTGTCACTAAAATTGGCGCAAAAGGAACAAGAACGAGGCAAATACAAAAAAACAGAAATCGTCGCTATCTTGCGGCCGGCAAAGGGATTTAGTTGAATTTTCAACGAGATAGCGAATCGGCGGTTTTATTTTTCAAGACCGCCGGTTTCAACCGCTCACCCACTCCTCCGCTTTCAATTCTAGCGTATTCTGTGAGTTAACGAACGAATCGCTCTGCCATTGCTAATCAAGACTTTGCCGACTTCGATTTACTGCTCGGCATCTCATCGCCCGCACGTGGCAGTCTTCCGCCGCGCCGTTTCATGATTTTGTCAAAGGCCTTGAAATCCGCGCACGATCAGCAAAGAACTCCACCGTTTGCAAGGCGGAGAGCTTTTCAGTCAGCGCTGTGGCGACGAACTGATTTATGCTGGTCCTGTCTGCTTTGCTCAGTTGCGCCCCCGCTTTCTTCAGGGAGCGTCGCAACCGCAAAGGGTATGTTATTGACTGTGTCACCTTCTTTAGATTCCGACGATGTTGGAATTGATCCAGCCCAAGATTTTTGAAAAGCGGAACTCGCTGTTCGCGATAGAGTCCATCATGAAGGTATATGCAGCATTAGGATCAACCGTGAGATCGTAACCGTTCAGCAGTAGGAACGTATGGGTCGCGGCGAAGGCCACACGCTTATTGCCATCGAAAAAGGGGTGGTTGTTGGCAAGGGACTCCATGAGTGCAGCAGCTTCCTCGGCGGCGTTTGCATAGTAGCCCACCTGCGGGCGAAACACGGCCGATTCCAGCAGCCCTTTGTCCCGCACGCCGTGGACTCCTCCGTATTCCTCAATTTGTAGATGTTGGATGGCCATCACTTCGGCCACGGTTAAATAGATGCGGTCGGGCACTTATTTTGCCAGCTGTCGATAGAGCTCACGAAATTTCTCATTCGAGCGCCTATACGCTTCCATCACTTCCGGTCTCACCAAATGTTGCGAAGGCACGACGTTGTGGATGTAATGCTCGATGGCCTTTTCTAGCAGGTACCTCTGAGACTGGCCATTTTTCTTAGCAACCGTCACGAACTCCCGATAGAGCTTGGCGTCAATGGCGGGCCCGATCTTCACCGTGGATTTGCTGCTCATATGCTCGACCTCTCCTCATTATCGTCCCGGCAACTATACATTGCAAGACAAATCTAGATTACGCTAGACGTATCCGAGTATTGGGGATTACATTATTTTTCAGCTCGACCGAGAAGGAAATACGCTTGAGCCTGTGACAGTCAAATGCGCGACCGGTTTAACCGTTCGCTTGTCACCAAAGTTCGTGCAGATCGGCACTGAGAAATATTCAGTTCGAGAAACTGCAAGACGACGGCTCAAGCTGGTTGATTTTAGATTGGGCGATCATGAACTTCGTGGACTGGCAAAATCCTGATACCAAATCAAAGTGGGCGGCGATGGCGAGGCAGGGGAAGAAGGTAATGCAATTTCTTGAAGGCGGGAAGTATGTGGCGGCCGTGGTTGATGGGAGGATGAAGACCTACGACTAGAAGCGTACCGTGCTAGTATGCGGGGCCGACCTAGTTATGGGCACGCCTTGCGTATCGCCACTCCAACGCGAATGCAGTAGCGGTTCCCAAGAGCACCAATAACCATACAAAACGGGCGTTCACTCGAAGAACGCTCCGGTCGGCAAGCGCAAAGACAACTGCTGCGATTAAAAACAATGGCGCGGTGATGGCGCAATGAAAAGACCGATTCCTGAACCAGTTCGCGACGCAGCCGATGCCCATCCCGAAAAGCGCGGTAGAGGCCGCATACCAACGGAGAGGATGCCAGTAGAGACCGGCGAGGCTCAAAATTACCCACGCAATCAAAGAAGCCACGAACCAGTAGCAAATTGCTTGCGGCGAACTACAGCAGAATCTTATGTCCGGGGCCATGATTTTCCGCCCTGTACGTATGGTCGCCCGGCGCTGGTTTCCGACGACGATCAAAGCTGCTGCAACCCGGGAACCATCACGCGTTTGCCGCCCTGGGCGGCCGATGGCGCATCTACAAAAGTCCCAAAATCGTGACGGCGGATTTCTATCTGCAAAAGGTAGAGCAATTCTAATTCTTCTACCCGGGGGCTTCCTTAAATCGTAGCACCCCAGATTTTAGGCGGCTCTCCGGGGAGCGGCTCTGGGACTTTCTCTTCTTGCTTTTCCATCCTCGGTGGAGGCAAGAACACGGTTTCCCGTTGCTTCGTTCGGCCTTTCCCCTTCAGTTTTTGCGCCAGAAGGTTCCAGCATTCGGCGCAGATGTCATATTCCTTGCTCTCAATCTCCTTTTGCAGACAATCCTTCGCCTCTCCACACAGGTCGCAAACGATCATGGTTTCCCCCCTTCCGAGCATTGTTGAAATTCATTTTGCCCCTGTGTTGGATGAGCAAGCTCACTAAGGGCTTCCGCTCTACGGCCGTCGCCGTGGAATCGGTTATCAGCAGTACAGGCTGCGCGTTCGCAACCTAGAATCTCCGCGCATCAGCCCACGCTAGGACCTCTGACGCCACGGAAAAGGCTTTTGCTGGCTCAGAGGCAAAGCGTCCATCCAGTTGGTACGCGTTCATCTCCAGCGGGATTGCCTCATAGTTCCCGCCACCCAGGAAGCCTGTGACGTATTTCGCGGCGAACTCCGCGACTCCGAGTCTCTCGTACTGCACGACGTGAACGAGTTCGTGGAACAGGAGCCTGTCCGTGAACGGTTCGTGCGAGACCACCGTGTCCACGAACGTGATTGCGGCCATGTGCTCGAAGTTCGGCAGACCGGCGCGTTCGAAACCCATTTCGACGAGTTGACGGTAGAACGGCGGATTGCTGACGCGCTCTCCTGAGACCACGACCACCCGAGCCAAGTCCAGAGTGGGCGGTGGAAAGAAAGGTCGCATCGCCGCCCTTTGGTTTGCGTCGAGCGGTGATGCAGTGTGTCTGAAAAACTGTCGTTGGCGCTCGATGTAAGCTGCGACTTGCTGGATGATCCATTCAACTTGAGCTTCATTCAGTTTGGGTAGCGGCAATTCAGCCTCCGCTGGTTCAGCGGTATTTTACTCGCTGCATTGGCTTTATTCGCATTGAGCAGGTCACGTGTCCAGGAAGGCTGTCTGTCAGTGATCCGGTCACCATTGCTCAATGCCACTGTTGCGAAGATAGCGCCGGAGATACAAGCAAAGAATCGCTATACACACGACCACTGCTCCGCTAACAACCAGCCACTCCGGTAGGTCGGGATAAACAACCGCATCGAGGAGCCGCAACAAAAACGGCATGCGCGCTGGTTCGACTCCTGCGCGAGCTTCGAGCCATGTCTCCGCCAAAGTGAGCGGGCACGGCAACCAAGGAACTGACTCCACAACTATGGAGTAAACAACCGATCCGATGTGCAGCGCCCGCAGAATCGGGCGGCGGCGCGTCACTGTCCAACCCGCCACTACCCACCCACACCACAGCAGATGGAGAAGCAGCACGACTTCCGTGAGGACCGCTGCTGCACGAATGGTACGAAACCTCGCTTCTTGGCCTACAGATGGCTCAGATGTATGGTGCTCCTGAGTTTGTCGGTCCGAAACCCATATTCCCACGCAGCATCCGGAGACTTTGCGGAACGCCGGACTCCGCCAATCCTTATAAATAGAGTCGCGGTGCGGCAACTGCGTTGTTTGCTTCAAATGGTAGCGGAAGCGGACCTGGAGCAGAGCACTCAGTCCGTGCCTTCATCCAACTCCCCCGAATTACTTCACTGCAGAGCTACATCTAGTAACTCACGCGAGATTTGCGCTAGATTCGTTCGTGGAGGATTCGAATGGACATCCTAGCCGCAATCAAACGCGAAGAACGAAAGCTCGAAAAGCAAATGAGTAAGTTAAAGGATCAACTTAGTGGTGTTCGAGCGGCCGCAAAAGCTCTGGCCAGTTCAACGGGCAAACAAGTAACTGGCGGGACGAAACGAGTTCTATCCGCCGCCGCGAGAGCAAAAATCAGCAAAGCTGCGAAGAAACGCTGGGCGAAATTTAGAGTACAGGCGAAAAAAGCTATGAACTGAACCCTCGCCACCTTTTTGTTTCCGCGTCGGCCTGACCTATGACGCTTTCGGTAGGATGGTTGAACAAAACCGCACGGGAGCAACCGAACGCCAGTGCGGTATTCGTTTCTCATCGAGTGGACGCAATGCGATTAGGCTGGACATCGGTGGGTCTCCCTGTTCAGGAGACGGTGGGTCTGATCCAAAAGTATCACGGGCTACTATCTGGAGCCGAACTTACGAGTTCCTCTGGTACTTCGAACTCAGACACCCCTTCATTGCTTTCGATGCTCAATGGTTTGTCGGTAGTGATTCGAACGCAAGCCCGTCCGTTCTCGTTTTGGTAACGATGCAAAACTTCGCAGGGCATGCTGCCGCGAGTTGGATATTCGCTGTCGGCATCTAACATCTTGTGCGTCAGCACCGCGTATTTTTCGGTAATGGTGTGGTGACGGGCACGAGCATCCGTGAATTCGCAATCCACCCATCCGGGGAAACTGTCATCAACTAATCGGACGATTTGGACGGATAGGAAGGTCATGGCCCTATCACACTATAGAGACTCGCCGCGGCGCAAGGCGCGCGCCTAGTTCCTCTGGGCCGTCCACTTATCGAGCGTTAGTTCTGTCTTCGGCGGGATACTTGTCGGCTCTTTGACGTACGGCCTTGGAGAATTCAACACGCGTCGGCTCAATCAGTTCCTACATTTGCCGATCGTTGCTGGATCAACTGTCGGTAGAGGCGGATGGTCTTCTGCGCGATGGCACTCCAGCTGAAGAGTTGTTCGACGCGCCGTCGCCCTGCATCTCCAAAGCGCCTGCACTGTTCCGGGTCCTCAAGCAGTCGACGGATCCCCGAAGCAAGACCCCGCGCAAACCCTTCGGGATCCCTGGGGAATCCTGTGATGGGATCCGCATCGAAAGACACTAAGTGTCCGGTCTTTCCTTCCACAACGACCTCCCGTATTCCACCTGTCGCGCTCGCGACCACCGGGGTACGGCACGCCATGGCTTCGAGGTTTATGATTCCGAACGGTTCGTAGACCGAGGGGCAACAGAAAACGCGGGCATGGCTGTACAACTCGATAACCTCCGGCTTCGTGACCATCTTTTCGATCCAGATGATGCGCGGATGGCCGCGGCGTGTGTCCTCGACTTTCTGTCTCATCTCTGCGGCAATCTCCGGAGTGTCCGGGGCCCCGGCGCAAAGCACCACCTGGGTCTCCTCCGGCAAGTGGCGAATGGCGTCCACCAGGTGCGTGACGCCCTTCTGCCGAGTGATGCGCCCGACGAACAACACGTACGGCACAGTTGGATCTACGCCGTATTCGGTCAATGCCTTGGTCTCGGAACTCTTCTGATATTCGACAGGATCGATGCCGTTATAAATGACGTGGATATGATCCGGCTGAATCTGCGGGTAGGCTCGAAGTATATCCGCCTTCATGCCTTCTGAAACGGCGATGATGGCGTCGGCATCGAGGATGCCGGTTCGTTCCATCCAGGAACTCATGGCGTAGCCGCTGCCAAGCTGCTCCGCTTTCCATGCGCGGAGTGGCTCAAGGGAGTGCGTCGTAAGAACAAAGGGGATGTTATACAGCTTCTTTGCGAGATACCCGGCCATGGACGCATACCACGTATGGGTGTGGACGATATCGACGCCGGCGAGGGCCTTCACTTGTGTCAAGTTGAGGCTCAAAGCTTCCAGTGCGCCTTTAAACTTGCCTCCAGCGCCATTGGTAATCTCTTCCCACGGCTGCGCACCGCGGACATGCAGACCGCCATCGTCGAAGTTCTGCGGGCCCCAGCAGTGCACCTCGACCGAGATCTCCTTGGCGAGCTCGCGGCTCAAGTATTCGACATGGACTCCCGCGCCGCCATAGACATGGGGTGGAAACTCTCGCGTGAATAAGCCGACTCGCATGGTCTATAGATGGCGCAGAGAGTCCTCCACACTCTCGCTAGGTGCTTTCTTGACGTCTCGTTCCAGGGTCTTCGAGATCAGTTCCTTCGAGCTGAGACCAACGGCCAACGACAAGGTCAAAACAATGCCGCCAAAAAGGATGCCGAAAGCGATTTCCACAATGCCCGGAGCAATTCTCATGTGTTCGAGAGCCATAGCTACGGAAAGCACGATCACGATCCATTTCACGCCAATGCTCAGGAAGCGCGCGTACTGCAGGTTCAAGTTGACGGCACCGATCAACACGCTTCGGGCCAGAAACCGGGCGACGACGTTCCCGACCAGCAAGACCACCAGAGCGGCCATAACTTCGGGAATGTAGGAGAACACGTTCTGCACAAACAAAGAGGTCCACTGGAGATCAAAGGCGGAAACCCCTATCAGAAATCCGCTCACCATGACTAGGGCGGCGATCGACCTAGATACCAGACGTGTCGGGCTATTCATCGGCGACCACTCCGCCAAGGACGCAAAACCCCATCGCCCGAGCCGCTCGTCAAAATGAAGGCCCATAAGGATTCGGCGTACCATGGTTGCCAGAATCCACGCCAAGAACATAGACAGGAACAACGCGACCACCAGCGCCGCCAGCCCGGGCAAGAGGTTCGCAAACCTGGTAAGGAAGTGGGTCGTTGAGTCCATTAAGGCTTGCTTAACTTGTTCCCACATAAAGGCCTCCGATACTGCGCAGAAGATCTAGGGGTTGAACCGATCTGGCCAGCGCCAGCGGGAAAGCAGATACGACTTGCCCGCTTCGTAAGCGAGAGAAAGGCGATTCAGCCTCCGCTCGGGAAACAGGGCTCCCGCGGACCGCACATCATGGGCATAGGAAGCGACCCAACCCAGATAAAGCGGAGTCAAGGACCTGAGCAGGTGGTCACGGCTAATTGTGCGGAGGCGATGGGCAAGAGCGAAATCGTAAACAACTTTCACCCACAATTCATCCGACATATGGAACTGGTCCACGGGGAGACGGGACACCTTTCTTAACTCGAACAGGCTCGAGGGCGGCAACACCAAAGACCAGATTTCCTGGAGCTCCCGATTTCCCAGCTGAAATGACTCGACTAGGCGGCTGGTGTCCACGGCTCCTTCGTCCTGGGCCAAGAAGACAGGCTCTCCGACCGCCTGGACCGGCGCGGAAACGCGCGTTCGCTGCCAGCACGAGGCGTTGCGCTCCAGGTCGCAAAAGACCGGGCTCAACACATTGGCCAACACGGAACTCATGTTGGCCCAGTCCGGTGCGGGATAGATGCGGGTGCCCAGATGCACCTCGACGATACGCAGACGGTCGCAGAATGCCGCGGGCGCCAGACATGCTAGTGGATGAAGGGCGGTGCCGCCCGGGTTTCCTGCCCTTTTGACAAGCATTTTTTGAAGCAGCTGGCGCGAAACTCCGATATCCGGCCCCATGGGATTGTTGATTCGTTTACCGTAGAGAGCGCGCATCATCGGAGCGATGATACTGGCGTTCAAAAGCCCCTCGAACTTGCGGCTCGTGTAGTGCGGAAGAACCAGATCGGCTTCGTCATGCAGGAGAGGCCGCGCTATCTGGCAAACCCTTTCGGGGGTTGCCCCTTCAAGCTTGCTGGCAATGACGCAGCAACCTCGAGCCTGCAGTTTCTCGGCGGCGGCAAAAACGGATTGATACGCTTCGGACGTGCTCAGGGGCCCCTTGGAGGCATCCGGCTTTGCCAAAAGTGAAGGCAAAAAAAAGACCGAGGCGCACTCTGTTGGCGTCTTTGCTTGGGGCGACGCCGGATTCCCGCGTTGGTCATGTTGTAGCATTGCGATTCGCAACGGACCGGGAAGTGTACCAAGAGCGTCACAAATCCTTGAGGAAGTGGCGGAATCGAGGTCAGCCAGGATTCCTACGACTAGATCGGCGCTGCCTTGTTCTTCCGCTGTTTGCTCAGCTTGTTGCGGAATAGAGCCAGCTTCCACGGTTAAGAGCCTTTCGCTGTGGTGTCAAGATTTCCTGATCAAGCGGAGATAAGCCCATGTTGTCACACTTGAAGCGACAAGATGCCCATCAACGGAATGCGCACCCAGGTAGGGCGTGCGTTCAACTCGTAGCGCACTTCGTAGAGAGCTTTATCCACAAGGAAAACATCGAACACTCTTCGAAAATCCGCGCTGCTCTCGGGCAAGAATCCGGCGCCGCGCGCGGTTTGCCGATAGGCGCGCAAGAATTCACTGGCCACACACCGCTCCCAGAGTTGCGCCCAGGGTTGCAGGCTGCCCAGGTTCTCGGGATGGCGAGCCGTGTAGTTGATTAGGCTCGAGTAGGCAGCGTAGCTGAAAGAACGCACCATGCCGGCGACGTCCTTTAACGGGCACTGCTTGGCGCGCCGGACAGCCAACGGTCGCGCCGGCTCACCTTCAAAATCGAGAATCACAAAATCCGTTTTGACCTTCAGGACTTGTCCGAGATGGTAGTCTCCGTGCACGCGAGTCCGCAAAGTTTGAAACGTTTCTGGTTTGAGCGCCGCAAAATACTCCAGGATGCGACTCCTCCGCGTGAGCACGGCGGCGGCAATTTCCAGCGCCTCATCCGGTAAATAGGGAATGCGCTCCTTTAACATGTCGAAGACGCTAGCAGCGTGTTGCTGAAGATCTTCAAGCAGTGTCCGGACGTCTTCCTCGGTCATGGGTTCTGGCGCGAATGCAGGATCGTCGGAGGAGGAGGCGAGGGCCAAGTGGAGCTCGGCCGTCCGGCTTCCGAGGGTGGTTGCCGAATCGAGATAGATGCCGACGTGATCGCGGGCCAGTTGCAAAGCCGGTTTTTCGGAGAGCCCTACGGGATCGGCCGGTCCCGCGCGCAACTCCTCCGGGAAGGGCAGCGGAGCGCAGGTTTCAAAATAGCGCTCGAGCTCCTCTAGCGTCCACTTCCAGCCGTCGCCCTCATTCGCCACCAAGCCCTGGAGCATCGCCAAAGTCGACGGCTCCTCGGCATCAGTCCGCGGCTCGTACTGGATCGAACCGGCAAAGGGCGCCACGTGGCGAAACTGGGCCTGGTCGGTGAGATAGCGTCCGATTTCGGCGTCGGGGTTCAAGCCGGGCTCTTGACGTCGCAGCAGTTTTAGAATGAACCGATCGGCGTAGAGAATCGACGTGTTCGATTGCTCGGCTGAACCGCGCCGTACCGCCAATGGCGCGCGGGCAGCGCCGAGCAGGTCTTGAAAGGAGTTGCCTCGAAAACCACGAATCAGTCCAGCGTGCGCTTCGAGCGCGCCCCTATTCTCGATAAGGGACAGCAGTTCCAGGCACGTGTCGTCGTTGAAGACAGCATCGTGCAATAATCCGGACCCTTTCTCCGATAGAACCGAGGCGACGACTGCGTTGGGCGAAGTTCGTTGCAGTTCTTCAGCGGCCTCTCTGAAGGTCATGGCGAGCGGAAGAAGGTAAACTTCCGACGGTCCGCTATCGAACAGCACTTCGACCAACACCAGAGCGGACTGCGACGACCGGAGCGCCGTCCAGTCCAGGGTCCGCGTGGATTTGATGTGGCGAGACTTCCCCGCAAACCATCGCTGTTTCGGAAGATAGTTCGGGAAATTGACAGTCTCAAGACGCTGGCAAGTTGCACCGCTGAAAATGCCGTCCCAGCCTGCGGTCGCGTTCAAGGCAGCTTCTTCGACGATTTCCATACTTGCCTCCGCAGGCTGGATCCTTTGCTGAAGTTCGAGCCAAAGAAAACTGTAGGGAGCCAAGGTGAAACGATAGGGCTCGCGCCCGATGGGTGGGAACTCGACATATCCGAGCATCTCTACCGGAATCGCACCTTCCGCCTCCGACAAGTCTAGATCCACAGGTTGCGCGAAGCGAGATAGATTGGCCACGCAGAGAACCCGTTGCTCTTCGTACTGCCTCAAATAGGCAAGCACCTTGCGGTTCGCCGGATCGAAGAACTTCATACTTCCGCGTCCAAAGACGGAAAACAGCTTTCGCAGCGCGATCATATTGCGCATCCAGTTCAAGAGCGAGGAGGGGTCGCCTTGCTGGGCCTCCGCGTTGACAGCTTCGTACCCCCAGAGCGGATCCATAATGACCGGGCTGTACAGGCGAGCCGGTGTGGCCGTGGAAAACCCAGCGTTGCGGTCCGCGTTCCACTGCATGGGGGTGCGCACACCGTTGCGGTCGCCGAGATAGATATTGTCTCCCATTCCGATTTCGTCGCCATAGTAAAGGATGGGAGTGCCGGGGAAGGACAGCAGCAGGCTGTTGAGGAGTTCGATGCGCCGGCGATTGTTGTCGACAAGCGGAGCGAGCCGCCGGCGGATGCCCAAATTCAGACGCATTCTGGGGTCAGCGCTGTAGGCGAGATACATATAATCGCGCTCGTCGTTGGTTACCATCTCCAGAGTCAGCTCATCATGATTCCTCAGGAACAGGCCCCACTGGCACGCCTCGGGGATGCTCGGAGTTTGCGCGATGATGTCGGTAATCGGCAGACGGTCTTCCTGCCGCAAGGCAATATAGATGCGCGGCATCAGCGGGAAATGGAAGGCCATGTGGCATTCGTCGCCATCGCCAAAGTACGGCCGCACATCGGTCGGCCATTGATTGGCTTCCGCTAAAATCATTCGATTCGAATAACCGGCATCAATCTCGCGACGGAGCGCTTTGATGACGGCGTGGGTCTCGACAAGATTTTCGCAGCTGGTTCCCTCCCGCTCGATCAGGTAAGGGATGGCGTCAACGCGCAATCCGTCAACCCCCATATCCAGCCAGTAACGCATGACTTTCAGAACTTCCTGGACGACCACTGGATTGTCGTAGTTCAGATCAGGTTGATGTGAGAAAAAACGGTGCCAGTAATATTGCTTGGCCACGGGATCCCAAGTCCAATTGGATCGCTCGGTGTCCGAAAAAATGATCCGCGCGTCTTTGTATCGCTCTTCGGTGTCGCTCCACACATAAAAATCACGTTCTGGCGAGCCGGGCAGCGCCCGGCGAGCAGCTTGGAACCATGGATGCTGATCGGAAGTGTGATTCACGACTAGCTCGATCATGACCTGCAGTCCACGCTCGTGCGCCGCAGCCAGGAATTCGCGAAAATTGTCGATCGTGCCGTACATCGGGTGAACGTTCAGATAATCGGAGATGTCGTAGCCATCGTCCTTGAGCGGCGACGGGAAGAAAGGCAGAACCCACAGGCAAGTGACACCGAGGTCTTGAAGATAATCCATTTTCTGAATCAGGCCCGGGAAATCGCCAATTCCGTCCGCATTGCTGTCTTTGAACGCGCGGACGTGCAACTCGTAGATTATCGCGTCCTTGTACCAAAGGGGATCCGCCGCGCTGCCCAGCCGTTTGGCCATCTCTTTTCTGTTCCTCAGTCGTGAACAGCAGATTCGTGCTGGTAAACCAGCATCCCGAGGGGAGGGAGCGTCATGCTCAACGAGAAGGGTTGCCCGTGAACGGGAAGCGGAACGGCTTCTATACCGCCGAAGTTTCCGTGACCGCTTCCGCCGTACAATGGAGCGTCGCTATTCAGCAGTTCTTTCCACAATCCGGATTGAGGAACTCCCACTCGGTAGTTCTGTCGGACCACCGGCGTGAAATT
>DATFQQ010000212.1:0-12942 GCA_035264195.1 Candidatus Sulfotelmatobacter sp.
TATCGTACCGATGATGCTGAGTTAATCGTTGTAGGCTACGGGATTGTCTCGCGCGTGCTGCGCTCGGCAGTTGACGAAGCGCGCAAGCAGGGAATCAAGGTTGGATTGTTCCGTCCGATCACGTTGTGGCCCTTCCCGACGAAAGAGCTGGCGAAGACCGCGTTGCACGTCGGGAAGCTTCTCGTCGTCGAGCTGAGCAACGGCCAGATGATCGAAGACGTTCGTCTCTCGGTCGCCGGCCGTCGCCCAGTCGAGTTCTACGGACGTGTCGGCGGTAACGTGCCGAGCGTGGAAGAGTTGTTGGCAAAGATCGAAGAGCAGGTAGCTGCAACAGTGTAGAGGGGAACTTAATTATGACGGACCACGTAGTCCTCGAAGAGTCAAAGGCAACGAACGAAAAGTACGAGATTGTCCATCAGAAGCCCGAGACGTTTTATTCCGAGTACGAACGGAAGTCCGATCTGAAGCACCAGACGCACTATTGCCCGGGCTGCGGACACGGCGTCGCGCACAAGTTGATTGCCGAAGCACTGGAAGACCTGAAGCTGCAGGACCAGACGATTCTGGTCAGTCCCGTGGGCTGCTCCGTTTTCGCGTATTACTACTTCGACGTCGGCAACGTGCAGGTCGCGCACGGCCGCGCACCGGCTGCTGCCACTGGCCTGAAGCGCGCTTGCCCCGACAAGATAGTCATTGCCTATCAGGGCGATGGCGACCTGGCCGCGATCGGCACTGCGGAAATCGTCCACGCCGCCAATCGCGGCGAGAGAATTACCGTCTTCTTCGTAAACAATGCGATCTACGGCATGACTGGCGGGCAGATGGCTCCTACCACGCTGGTCGGCCAGCGCAGCACTACTTCTCCATGGGGCCGCCGTCCCGTCAACGAGGGCTTTCCGCTGCACATGGCCGAAATGCTTTCTTCACTCGAAGCGCCGGTTTACATCGAGCGAGTGGCGCTCTCCGACAACAAGAACATCATGAAAGCCCGCCGGGCTGTACGCAAAGCACTCGAACTGCAGCGCGCCGGTGCTGGTTTTACTTTTGTCGAGATCCTCTCCCCGTGCCCGACGATCTGGGGGAAAGATCCGGTCGATGCACGCAAATGGGTTGCCGAGAAAATGATTCCTAATTTTCCGCTGAATGTTTTCCGCGACCGTAAAGTCGAAATCGTCGAAACGAATGAACCACCGCATAAAACCGTGCAGGAACTCGTCGAAGGAGAGCGCAAAGTCGCGAGCGAGGGCATGGTCCGCCGGCCAGAACATCACTTCCGCCATTTGGGGATTAAGATCGCCGGTTTCGGCGGGCAAGGTGTCCTGTTACTGGGTCAGCTACTAGCCGAGATGGGCATGCGCGAAGGTTTGGAAGTCAGCTGGCTGCCATCCTATGGGCCGGAGATGCGCTCCGGCAGTGCACACTGCCACGTTTGCCTGTCAAAAGATCGCATCGGCACGCCCCTGCTCTCACGTCCCGATGTACTGATCGCGATGAATGAAATCTCACTGCGCAAGTTTGCCGCCCAGGTTGCTCCCGGCGGCACAATCATTTACGGTCGCGACCGCCTGCCCGATGACATCTCGATCCCAAACTGCCAAGTCGTCTGCATCCCAGCCTCTGAGATCGCAGACAAACTCGGTTTAGCCAAAGTCGCCAATGTAGTGATCATGGGCGCCTTGCTCGAAGAGACGGAGTGCCTTGCTTCGGATACTGCTATGAAAGTACTCGAGGCGAAGGTGAAGAACCCAGCTCTACTCGAGTTGGACCGCAAGGCCCTCGACGCCGGTCGGCTCTACCTCGATCACTCCGTGGCGATCGGTGCGGTGAGTCAGGCCGACGGATTTGCTCAATAGGCCAACCTTCCGCCCCTTGATCCCTCAATTAGTCCATCCCTACGAGAAATTGTGATTCCAATCACAAATTCCGGTGACAGGCGCCATACCCCCTTCGCGCATCCCGCGTGATCCTAAGACTGTGGGGGGAAGGGCTCCTATGACAATCGTTGAAACCAGCAGACGCCCAGTCACTGAGCACGAATCCGAGCTACGTTCGCCGCTGGCTGTAAAGAAGGTTGTTTTCGCCACTGACTTCTCGCCGACCTCTGAAGCGGCATTCCCTTATGCGGCCGCCATTTGCCGGCGTTTTGGGAGCACGTTGCATATGGTGCACGTCATTTCCGAGGCCGGCCTGCTCATGATGTCTGGTGGCGTGGACTACGTCAGCATGAGCACGATCTACGAAGACGCCCAGAACGAAGCCAAGGAGCGGCTCGATCAGATTTCTGAACACATTGAAGGTGTTTCGCACAGAAATTATGTTCGCTACGGGCAGGTCTGGAAGAACTTGGCGGCGATTGTCGCCGAAAACGAAGTAGACCTGCTTGTTGTGGGCACGCATGGACGTACAGGCTTAGGCAAACTGCTTCTCGGCTCGGTTGCAGAAAATATTCTTCGCCATGCTCAATGCCCAGTTCTCACCGTGGGTCCGAAGGTCTCAGGCAGGGCCAAACTGCCTGAGCTTTCCAATCGCGGACGTGACCTGGCCCCTCCGGAGTTGGAATTAAGGCAGATAATCTTCGCCACCAACTTTGCCCGCAATGCGGCGCTAGCTGCAGGAGATGCAGTTGCCCTCGCGCAGGAGTTTCGCGCACGGCTCACCCTAATGCATGTCATCGAAGATTATGCAGAGCTCGGAAGTAAGCCCGGGCCGATTGAGGAGAACATCCATCGCCTGCGTGAACTAATCCCCAAGAATGCGCAACTGCAATACATTCCTGAAACTCTGCTGGAATTCGGCAACGCGCCGAACCGTATCTTGAAAGCCGCAGCGGAACGCGAAGCGGACATGATCATCCTGGGCGCGCGCTCGTCTGAGATTGGAACCACGCACTTGCCCTGGTCCGCCGCGCACCATGTAATCGCGCAAGCGCGCTGCCCGGTACTGACGATCCGGCAATGACTTGGGGACCCTTGAGAGCGGAGCAGACATCGCCGGCCTACTGGCTGCAGCTGAAGAGAATCATTCGGCGGCAACAAAGCTACATTGCCATTGCCGTCGCAATCTATGCGGGGCTCTGGGCAGCGGACCGGCCCTCCGGCCTTGCCACCACCATCATCTACACGCTGCCTTTGTGTAACCTGATTGCCCTGGTGAATGAGCAACTTGGTTTCCTCTCTGCCAAGAGATCCCCACTGCGGTCATGGGGAATCTACCTAGCCCTCGTGCTCTTCATCGCCGTGGTGGGCGTGGCTGTGGTCAACGTCATCCAATACCCACTCCACAAGTATCCCGGCCAGACACTCTGGCAATTTCTGCAATCCGGATGGAAGTTGCCGTTCATGGCAACTGTCATCGTGGGTATATCCACTGGGCTCTATCGCGGTACACGTGACCGTCTGGAGACGAAAAACCGCGCACTTCAAGAAGCGATCGAACAGGAAACAGCTCATCGCGAACGGCAAGAAAAGGAATTGCAGCAAGCGCGAGAGATTCAGCAGTCGCTGCTTCCAAAGAAGATTCCTCAGATTGACGGATTCGAAATCGACGGCGCCTGGGAACCGGCGCGCGAGGTGGGCGGCGACTACTTCGATGTGATCCAGTTGAGTCCCACCAAGATTGGCATTTGTATCGCAGATGTGGCCGGAAAGGGTGTTTCCGCAGCGCTCCTGATGGCGAACGTGCAGGCGATTGTGCGGGCCTTTGCGACCGAATCAGCTTCTCCCGCCAATCTTTGCGGACGAGTGAACTCTGTCCTTTGCTCCAGCATTGGCGCCGGCAAATTCGTCACACTTTTCTACGGTGTACTCGATGCCGTACACAACACATTCCGCTACACCAGCGCCGGGCACTTGCCTCCGATTCTGATTCGTGCTGACGGAAATGCACAGCAGCTTTCCAATGGCGGAGCATTGCTCGGTGTTTTTGCAGAGTGGCTCTACGAAGATTCGGCCATAAGGCTGTGGCCGGGAGATCGCCTGCTGCTATTCACAGATGGCATCACCGAAGCGGGGATGGAAAATGGTGAAGAATTCGGAGAAGAGCGAGTCATTACCAGCGCCCTCGCGAGCGCGAGCCTTTCAGCGAGGGACCTTAAGATGTCCCTGCTCGATGACGCAAAGAAATTCTGTGGCTCGCCGATGAAAGATGACGCCACTCTGATCGTGATCTCAGCGCTCGCTGCGAACCGGGAGGCCAAAGGAGAGTTGGAGAGGCGGGCCGTGATTTCCATTTAGAAACGAGGAACCAAAATGGAAAAGTCGATGTGAAATTTAGATCGCAGTGTCATTGCGACGTGCGAGCGTCAGGACTAGAATGACGAGTCATTCGCAATGCAAATCCGATCTCATAACTTCATACCGCCTTCATCAGTGAGTGCGAACGGATATGCCTTCATACGTTGCAAAACCTACTCCGCCCAATCAGGACAAGCGCTGGAAACTGGTCGACGCCACGATGCGGCGTCAGGGCCAGCAGGCGCGCGGTCTGATTGAAACGCTGCACACGGTGCAAGAGGCGTTCGGGTATCTGGACGAACAGGCGCTGCGCTACGTTGCCATGTCTTTGCGCGTGCCGCTGAGCCGAGCCTACGGCGTTGCCACCTTCTATCATTTCTTCACGCTGAAGCCTGCGGGCGAACATACCTGCGTCATCTGTATGGGGACGGCCTGCTACATCAAGGGAGCGCCGCAGTTGCTCGATGCGGTTCAGCGCGATCTCGGCATCCATCCGGGAGAGACCACCACCGACAAGAAGGTATCTCTTCTCACGGCCCGCTGCTTGGGATCGTGCGGGCTGGCGCCCGCGGTGGTGTATGACCAGGAGGTTGCTGGGAAGGTCGCGACGCCGGCGATCCGCGAACACCTGAAGAAATGGACGACCGCATGACGCCTGACGAACTGGATCAGATTGCCGAAACAGAACGCGAGCAGCAGAGCCACATCACGCAGCGCGTGAATGTGTGCGTGGCCGCCGGCTGCCTCTCCTGCCAAAGCCAGTCCGTAAAGGACGCGCTGGACCAGGAAGTCACTCGCCGTGGCACCAAGGATCACTGCCAGGTCAAAGGTGTAGGCTGCATGGGTCTGTGCTCGGAGGGACCACTGGTTTCGACCAGCAACGGCGTGCTGTACAAGAAAGTCGAAGCCGCCGATGGGGCAGCGATCATCGATAGCCTTGAAGGACCGCCAGTTTCAAAGCTTGTATGTCCCACGGACGTTCCATTCTTTCAGCGCCAGAAGAAGATTGTTCTGGAGAATTCCGGCGTGATTGATCCGGACCGGATCGAAGACTACATCGCCGCGAACGGGTACGCGGCGCTCATCAAGGCACTGACTGAGATGGCGCCACGCGAGGTCATCGACGAAGTAACCAAAAGCGGCTTGAGGGGACGCGGCGGAGCCGGATATCCCACCGGCCTGAAGTGGAGCACAGTCTCGAAGTCAGTCGGTACACAGAAATATGTGATCTGCAACGCTGACGAGGGCGATCCCGGAGCCTTCATGGATCGCAGTGTGCTCGAAAGCGATCCGCACCGCGTGCTGGAAGGCATGCTGATCGCGGGCTACGCCGTTGGTGCATCCGAGGCTTACATCTATGTACGGGCGGAATATCCGCTGGCCATCAAGCGCCTGCGGAATGCAATCCGGCAAGCCGAGCGCGTCGGTTTGCTCGGGTCGGATATCTGCGGCACGCGCTTCAGCTTCAAGATTGATGTCCGGCTAGGCGCGGGAGCATTCGTCTGCGGAGAAGAAACTGCTCTGATCGCTTCCGTGGAAGGGAAGCGTGGCACGCCGCGGCCTCGTCCTCCATATCCGGCGATGGAAGGGCTGTTCGGCCAACCCACGTTGATCAACAACGTCGAAACCTTCGCCAACATTGCTCCGATAATTCGCAATGGCGGCGAGTGGTACGCGGCGATCGGAACTGAGAAGAGCAAAGGCACCAAGGTTTTCGCGCTCGCCGGTCGCGTCGAGAATACCGGGCTCGTCGAAGTCCCGATGGGAATCTCCCTGCGCGAGATGGTCTACGAAATTGGTGGAGGCATCCCGGAAGGTCGCAAGTTCAAAGCTGTGCAGACCGGGGGGCCGTCCGGCGGCTGTCTGCCCACCGATTGCCTCGATATGCCGGTCGATTACGAATCGCTGGCGAAGGCCGGATCGATCATGGGATCTGGCGGCATGATCGTGATGGACGAGAGTTCCTGCATGGTCGATGTCGCCAAGTACTTCATGGACTTCTGCATGACCGAGTCGTGCGGAAAGTGTATCCCCTGCCGCGTCGGGACCTACCAGATGCACCGCATCCTGACTGCGATTGCCAATATGACGGCGACCGAGCAGGATCTCAAAATGCTCGAAGAACTGTGCGATCTGCTCAAGCACACCAGCCTCTGCGGACTGGGCCAGTCCGCGCCGAACCCGGTGGTCAGCACCCTGCGCTCCTTTGCCGAAGAATACCGGGCGCACATTCAGGAACATAGGTGTCCGGCTGGAGTTTGCGATACACAGCCTGTGGGAGAAAGCGCATGAGACCTGTCCCTGCGGTCAAAACGCTGAAAATCGATGGCCGCGATCTGAGCGGACGCCAGGAAGAAACCATCCTCGACGTCGCTCGCCAGAACGGCATCTTCATTCCACGGCTCTGCGAAATGGATGGCCTTTCTGACGTCGGCGCCTGCCGCATGTGCCTGGTCGAAATCAAAGGACAAAACAAGCTGTTGCCCGCGTGCGTCACCGCCGTCGAGGAGGGCATGGAGGTCACCACCAACTCCGAGCGACTGCAGAATTACCGCCGAATGATTCTCGAGTTGCTCTTTACCGAGCGCAATCACGTCTGCTCAGTGTGCGTCTCGAACGGCCACTGCGAAATGCAGATGCTGGCGCAACGCCTGGGGATCACGCATGTACATTTCCCATATCGCTATCCGAAAGAAGACGTTGACGCCTCGCACGATCGCTTTGTCATCGATCACAACCGTTGCATTCTGTGCACACGCTGCATCCGTGTGTGTGACGAGATCGAAGGCGCGCATACCTGGGACATGATGGGACGCGGCATCAATGCCAAGGTGATTACGGACTTAAACGAACCCTGGGGATCGTCGGAAACCTGCACCACCTGCGGCAAGTGCGTGCACGTGTGCCCGACGGGCGCGCTGTTTGAAAAAGGACGCTCCGTCGCCGAGATGATGAAGCGGCGGCAATTCCTGCCGTATCTGACGATGATGCGGAAAGAAAATGAATAGGTTGTGTAGCCCCGGACGCATTCGTCCGGGGTTGCGCGCAAAGCGCGCAATGACGGCTGTTGGCGGAGCAGCACAGGTAAAGGAAGGTGCACGCTGTTGATACGCCTCGCTTCGCTTCGGCGGGGCGGACGAAATGCGTCCGCCCCTACACAAGAACGGTCGTGGAGAAGAAATGAGTAAGAAGCGCATCGCTACCGTATGGCTCGATGGCTGCTCCGGTTGCCACATGTCGTTTCTCGATATGGACGAGCGCCTGCTGGAGGTCGCGGCTACGGCAGATCTGGTCTACAGCCCCTTGGTTGACGCCAAGGAGTTCCCCGAGGGTGTGGACGTGACGCTCGTCGAAGGCGCGGTAAGCAGCGAGGAAGACCTGCACAAGATCAAGATCGTTCGCGAGCGGACTAAAACGCTGGTTTCCCTGGGCGATTGCGCGGTCACGGCCAACGTCCCCGGCATGCGGAATCCATTCGGCACGAAGGCGGTTTACGACCGTGCCTACCGCGAGAACGTCACCTTCGATCCCGGCATCCCTGATCAGGTTGTGCCCGCGCTGCTGCCGACATCGCGGCCGATCCATGAATTTGTGCAAGTCGATGTTTTTGTTCCAGGCTGTCCACCTTCTGCCGACACGATTTATTACGTAGTAACGGAGTTGCTAGAAGGCCGCAACCCGGACGTGGGTTTGAAAACGAGATTTGGATCGTAAATGAGCTACGAGTCGCGGGCTCCGAGCTAACACGAGGTCGATCCGAGTAGAAAAAGTTCTGACTCGCGGCTCGAAGCTCGGGGCTCGCAGCTCAAGGGAGATTTCGTGAAGCAGGAAAGCACCATCGTCATCGATCCGGTGACGCGCATCGAAGGTCACTCCAAGATCACGCTCCACCTGAACGAAGACGGGCGCGTTGAGGAGGCCCGCTTTCACGTCACCCAGTTCCGCGGCTTCGAGAAGTTGTGCGAGGGAAGGCCGTTCTACGAGATGCCTTCGCTCATGGCGCGTATCTGCGGTATCTGTCCTGTCAGCCATTTGATCGCCTCGGCGAAAGCTTGCGACTCTTTGCTTGCCGTTCGCATTCCCCCCACTGCCGATAAACTCCGCCGCATCTTCGGCTTGGCCCAAGTCACGCAATCCCACGCTCTCAGCCTGTTTCACCTATCTTCGCCCGACTTGCTTCTCGGTATGGACGCGGATCCCGCCAAGAGCAACATCTTCGGTGTTGCCGAAAAGAATCCGGAGCTTGCTCTTGACGGCATCAAGTTGCGCCAGTTCGGACAGAAAATCATCGAGCGCCTCGGCGGAAAGCGCATTCACCCGGCATGGATTGTTCCAGGAGGCGTGAGTGAAGCCCTGACCGAAGCCAATCGTGACGCCATCCTTGGGACGATCCCTGATGCTCTCGCCATCGCTGAGCGCACGCTCGAATGGTTTAAAAGCACGATGGAGCGCTTCCGCGAAGAGATCTCCACGTTCGGGAACTTTCCTACGATGTTCATGGGCATCGTGAAGAAAGATAACGGCCTCACCTTCTACGATGGTAAGCTGCGCATCGTCGACGCCTCCGGAAAGGTGGTGGCAGATGATCTCGACCCGACCCAATACTTCGATTACATCGGTGAGAAGGTCGAGCCTTGGAGCTATCTGAAGTCTACGTATTACAAGCCCAAGGGATTCCCCGACGGCGTCTACCGCGTGGGACCGCTGGCGCGCATGAATGTCGCCGATCGCTGCGGCACCCCCAGGGCTGATCAGGAACTCGCCGAGTTCCATGAACTGCAGCGCACCGCTGTGCTGAGCTCATTCCACTACCATCACGCGCGGCTGATCGAGATCCTCTACTGCATCGAGCGGATGGAACAACTGCTGAACGATCCGGAGATTCTCTCGAAACACGTCCGCGCTCTGGCGCGCCCGAATGCGCTCGAAGGCGTCGGCGCCTGCGAAGCTCCACGCGGGACGTTATTCCATCACTATAAGATCGACGAACAGGGTCTGATCCGTTGGGTAAACCTCGTGATCGCCACCGGGCACAACAACCTTGCGATGAACCGCAGCGTGCTGCAGGTGGCCAAACATTTCGTTCAAGGGCGTCGCCTCACACCGGGTATGCTGAACCGCGTAGAGGCAGTTATCCGCTGCTATGATCCGTGCCTGAGCTGCTCAACACACGCGATGGGACAGATGCCGCTGCGAATCGAACTGATCAGTCCGGGCGGCGAAGTCCTGGACGCAGTCGCTCGCAAGTAGATGTCATCCTGAACGTTGGCGAAGCCGGAGTGAAGGACCATACGTCTGACGAAGCTTGAGATGCGGTGATGGGAATACAAAAGAAAGCTTGCAGTGTTGTAGATCCCGTACGCAGCAGACGACGGCGGCAAGTGTCGTGAGGTTCCTCGGAGGGCTATCGCCCTCATCAGAATGACATCGCTTCTAGAGCATGCCCCCCAGAATCCTCATCGTCGCCTACGGTAACCCTCTTCGGTCGGATGACGGTGTAGCATGGCGCGCCGCGGATCTTCTCGCACAGAAGTTTTCGGAGTCGAAAGCTGAGATTCTGTGCCTGCACCAACTGGCACCCGAGCTTTCCGAAACAGCCAGCCACTTCGCCACCGTGATCTTCATCGACGCCGCGGCGGTCGAGGACAAAACAGTACCCGGGCAAATCCACCTGCAAGAGATTGCTCCACAAGCTCGTGCTGATCCGTCGCGTTTCACCCATGCCATCTCCCCGGAAACTGTCCTTGCTCTTGCGGCGGCACTTTATGGGGCCAAGCCGCAAGCGTTCCTGGTGACCGTAACCGCTGCGAGCTTCGATCACGGAGATGCGCTTTCCCCCTCGGTTGAGGCGGCACTTCCAACCGTAGTCTCCGAAATTGAGCGACTGGTGGAGCACACATTTCTAAAGTCCTAAACCACGAAGGACAAGAAGTAACAACAAGAAACCGAACCGATCTTCCTTTGCGGGACTTCGTGTCCTTCGGGATTTAAGCCGTTGCCCGAGAGCTTAGAATCAGATTGCGTGCCAGTCACTTCCAAACCCGCTGTCGAACGCCTGCGCGTCACCCTGCGCGGTGCTGTACAGGGAGTAGGATTCCGCCCCTTCGTCTATCGCCTCGCCACCGAGATGTCGCTCAGTGGATGGGTCTTGAATTCGTCTTCAGGTCTTGTCGTCGAAGTCGAGGGAGCGCCGGAGGAACTCCGAACTTTCGAGCAGCGCATCGAGAACGAGCGTCCGAAAGCCTCAGTCATTACGACGCATGAATCGTTGTGGCTTCCGGCACAGGGCTTCACAAAATTCGAAATCCACCACAGCGAGACAGATTCCGCCAAATCGGTGAACGTCCTGCCAGACCTGGCGACTTGTGACGACTGCCGCGAAGAGCTTTTCGATCCTGCGAACCGCCGATTTCAGTATCCCTTCACGAACTGTACAAACTGCGGCCCTCGTTACACGATCGTCGTCGACATTCCCTACGACCGGCCGAACACGACGATGCGTGAGTTTGTACTGTGCCCCGCCTGCCGCCAAGAGTACAAGAACCCGTCCGATCGACGCTTTCACGCACAGCCCAATGCGTGCCCGACCTGTGGGCCAAAACTCGAAGGCACGATCGCCGATACTGCTTCTGCTCTGCTAAAGGGTGCGATCGTGGCTCTTAAGGGTATCGGAGGATTTCAACTTCTCGTCGATGCCCGGCAACCAGATGCCGTCGCGCGCCTGCGCCAGCGAAAGCACCGAGAAGAAAAACCATTTGCCTTGATGATGCCGTCGCTCGAGATCGCTCGCGAATACTGCGACATCACTCCAGCCGAACAGGAACTGCTCGAATCCCAGGCGGCGCCGATCGTGTTGTTGCGGCCAAAGTCCCGTGGCGACATCGCATGGAACGTCGCGCACTGCTCACCATACCTCGGAGTGATGTTGCCGTATTCACCACTCCATCATCTGCTAATGCAGCGGTGCCCGTTTCCACTGATCGCCACTAGCGGTAACCGCAGCGACGAACCCATCGCGATTGCGAACGACGAAGCTGCTGCGCGCCTGAAAGACATTGCCGATCATTTCCTAATGCACAATCGCCCGATCGTCCGAGCGTGCGATGACTCCGTCGTACGTCTGACCCGCGGCCGCACCGGCATCCTGCGTCGTGCGCGTGGATACGCTCCGCTCGGCGTTCGCGTCGACAGGGAACTTCCTCCCGTGCTCGCCGTCGGCGGGCATCTCAAGAACACGGTTGCGATCGCGGTCGGCAGCGACGTGTTTCTCAGCCAGCACATCGGTGATCTGGAAACACTCGAAGCCCGCTACGCCTTTGAGCGTGCCATCGACGACCTCTGCCGCCTCTACAGTTTCAAGCCTCAAGCAGTCGCGTGCGATCTGCACCCGGATTACGCTTCGACGCAATGGGCGGAACGATCGGGCCTGCCGATCCTCCGTGTCCAGCATCATCAGGCGCACGTGGCAGCGTGTGCGGCAGAAAATCACGTAGGAGGTCCTTACCTTGGTATCTCATGGGACGGCACCGGATACGGCCTCGACGGCGCGATCTGGGGCGGCGAATTCTTCCACGTGGAAGACAACAAGTACGAGAGGATTGCCCATCTTCGTCCGTTCGGGTTGCCCGGGGGAGACGCGGCTGTGCGCGAGGGTTGGCGATCGGCCGCCAGCCTGATGTTTGAGTTAAAGCGCGAATACCCGGATCTGACAACGGCAGCGAGACCTGAGGCACCCCCAGTTGAGTCGTGCAATGGTAGTGGGATGCCCCACGTCTCGCCGGTTTTGCGAGACGTGGGAAATCCGGAGTCGAAGGTCAACAACATGCTCGAACGCGGCATCAACGTCGTCCCCACCACCAGCGTAGGCCGCCTCTTCGACGCCGTCGCCTCCATCACAGGCCTAGCCCACCAGAATCGCTTCGAAGGCCAGGCTGCCACGTTGCTCGAAAACGAAATTGGAGCGTTGCGGATTCAAGAGGCGTATCCTTTAGCCAGTGGGGACTGGGCTCCCTTGATTGCAGAAGTATTGAAAGCTCAACGTGCGGGAGTACCTGTTCCAACGATCGCAGCAAGGTTTCATAACGCGCTCGTGAACTGGATTATTGAGGTTGCCGCGAGCGTTGGCTTGAAAGATGTTGTGTTGAGCGGCGGCGTCTTTCAAAACCGTTATCTGACAGAAAGGTCAGCGACAGCCCTTGAGTCGCGAGGTTTTGTCGTTCACACGCATCGCCAAGTTCCACCCAATGATGGCGGAATCGCACTAGGCCAGGCGGTCATGGCAGGGAAACTTTGAAACCTTGAAACTTTGAAACTTGGTTTTGCCGAGGTTTTCTCATGTGTCTCGCAGTTCCCGGCAAGGTCGTCGAAATCATCGACGCCGGCGATATCGCCTTCCGCCGCGCCAAGGTAGACTTTGGCGGCATCCGCAAAGAGATCAGCCTGGCGTACACACCGGAGGCCGAGATCGGCAAATACGTACTCGTCCACGTCGGGTTTGCCATCAGCGTGATCGACGAAGAAGAAGCTCAACGAGTCTTCGAATATCTCAAGCAGATGGGCATCATAGAAGAGGAGCTTGGTGAAGTTCGTCAGTGAATATCGTGACCCGAAAGCTGCCGAGCAACTCGTGGCGGCAATTCGGAAAAAGGTCACCCGTCCATGGACGATCATGGAAATCTGCGGCGGCCAGACTCATACGATCGTCAAGAGC
>DATFQQ010000213.1:0-4590 GCA_035264195.1 Candidatus Sulfotelmatobacter sp.
CCACTGCCCTGCCGCTCAAAGAATTCGTCGATCAAGTGTACCGACCGTGGGCGAAGTCGAATAAGCGTTCTTGGAACATCGATGGTTCCCGCCTTAAACCGATAGTTGACTTCTTCGGTAAGAAGCGGTTGAACGAGATAAAATACCTTCTTAGTCGAGAAGTTTGAGAGGGAGCGGAAGGCTCTTGGCGGGATCACAGACCTTCGCATCCACGATCTACGCCACACTTTTGTTACTCGCGCAGCCGATCAAGGCGTTCCTCTTTCGGCGATCCGCGACGTAATGGGTCACAAATCGATCAAAACAACCGAGCGATACGCCCATGCGACGGATGAAGCAAAGCGGCGCGCAGTCGAAGCAGCTGGCAGGAAACCGGCCAAAGTGGTCAAAATTTGGCCAAGTCAGGCAGTGGGCGAATAGAATGAGAGCGCGTAAGTTGTTGATGGATTTGGTGGCCCCTGGAGGATTCGAACCTCCAACCAAAGGATTATGAGGCCAAAGTCTAAGCAGTGCGCCAGAGTGCAATGGACTGCAACTACGTGAAATCACTACAGGATAGCGCCACCGACCAGTGCGAGGACTACCGCCAGTTTAGGCTGTTTTCTGCCTAGCATTGCCACAAATTTGCCACAAAAATAATCCCACAGAGGATCAAAAGTACCACCGGTGCTATTTCTCACTATTTTGAGGGGCGCGAATCGTTTTGAGGCCCAACCAGGGACCTGGCTGGGCTCTCTTTCTTTACAGCACCTGGAACGGGTTGAGTCGTGAGTGCAGCGATACGGTTGCTCGTTTTTGGTCTTCTTTTTCATGTATCATTTATTCCTGATTGTCAGTTAAACAGTGAGCTCGTTCCGCTCAATTCTCAGACCTGCTGATCAAGAGTCAGCTGCTCTACCAACTGAGCGCCAACCGACGAATGAGTGCGTGTTTCGTGATACACGTCCCTCGCTGTTCCGTCAGCACGATGACAACCCTCTCTCCTCGGGAAAAACAACCTGAAACTCCCGGTCGGCGCCCCGGAATCGAGCGTTGTGCTCCTCGACCTTGGCCCTGATACTCGCCACTATCTCTCTCCACAGCGCTTCAACAGGCGCCGGAACATCGACTTCACTCGTATCGTCCATCTCCTCTTTTTGCGTGTAAGCTTTAAGGTTGCGCCTCCCGGAACATTCGCCGAAGGGGTGACGCTCTACCACGCGCCGCTTTAGTGAGAATTCTATCGAACAAAGTAGCGATGGATAGTTTTGCCCGCTGGTATTCCACGCCGAGCGCCGATTTACCTCCCGGTTGCCAAGACTAGAATTCCAGCAGCGCCCGTAACTTGTGAGCGTATCTGCGGCTCGACGTGACCACCGTTCCTTCTGCCAGTACGATGTCGTAAACCCCATCGAACATCGGACGAATCTCGCTAATGCGAGCACTGTTCACGATGGCCGATTTGCGCACGCGGATGAAGTGGTGTGGCGCCAGCTTCTCTTCCAGATGTGCCAGGGTTTCCCGCAACACGTGACTGTCTTTGGCGGTGTGTATGCAGGCATAGTTTCCCGTGGCCTCGATCCAGAAAACGTCGGGAACGGGAACAAAGAAAATCCGCTTCTTGTCCTTCACCACAAAGCGTTCCAACGGGCGGAGACGGCGGAGGGATTGGAGCAGTGGTTCGAGACCTCGATCCGATTTCGCGCGCTCTTCCAGGACCTGGCGTGCGTGAGCCAGGGCCTTGGCAAATCGCTCCTTATCATACGGTTTCAACAAATAATCAACAGCGTGCACTTCGAATGCACGAATGGCGTGCGCGTCGTGAGCCGTGACGAAGATATAAACGGGAGCTGCGCCGGTCGATGCCTCCACATTTTCGATGACTCCAAAACCATCCAGATCAGGCATCTGCACATCGAGAAAAACGATGTCGGGATGAAGTTCATTGATGTGCTCCACCGCGCTTATCCCGTTCGCCGCCTCGCCCACAACTTCAATGCCCTTGATTTCGGCCAGATAGCGACGGATACCCCGGCGGGCGATCGGTTCGTCATCGACGATGAGGACTCGCGTCTTCATGAGAACTCCTCAGTGGAATGGTGATGATGGCCTCACAGCCTCGACCGTCGCCCCAGGTGAGCGCCAGCGACGACCCGTCCCCGTAGAGCTGTTTCAAGCGCGACTGGATATTGGTGAGTCCGACGCCGAATCGCAGGCGTGATCCCGGCCCCGGCCCCGGGCCATCATCGCGGACGCAGAGCCAGACTCTGCCGTTGTCGAGTTTCGCGGCAATCTCTAGCCGGCCGGCGGCCGAATCGACGCTAATGCCGTGCTTGATGGCATTCTCAACCAGTGGCTGAAGCGCCAGGCTCGGTACATAGACTCTGAGAAGGTCAGTCGGCACGTCCATGTGAACTTTCAACCGATCGTGAAATCGCGTCTGTTCGATCTCCAGATACTTGCCAACGAACTCAAGCTCGCTCTCGAGTGTGATCTCGTTCTCCCGCCGCTCAAGCGCCATGCGCAGCAAGTCGCCGAGGCAGACCAGCAGATGGCTCGCGGCATCGACGTCTTCCTGCATCAGGATTCCAATGGTGTGAAGACTGTTAAACAAAAAGTGCGGATGTAACTGGCTCTTCAGGTTCTCGAGTTCGGCATGGGAGAGCTGCGTCTCCAACTGCGCAGCTATAGTCTGGCGCTCCATCGCGGCCCGGTAAAAGTGGATCGACTGATACAACCCCACAACTAACCAGTACGTAAGCACGCCGGTAAAGCTCATTGATAGAACACTGACCGCGAACGTCGGGAGAAGGTGCAGCGCATCGGGATCAGAGATGCGGAAGACTGACAACAGGATTGCACGGCTCAGAAAGTATTCGGTGATAGATCCCAAAGGAGCAATCAGGAGCGCCGCTATTGTGTGGATCGCTATATGATGTGCAACCCTCGGCCCCGTAAGGGGGAACCTTTTGGCCAGACCGGTCACTAGCGGTGTGCACGCCGCCCAAATATACCAGTAGACCAGTTGGGACACACTCTCGACCACCCAGTTGACTTGCCCGCCCTGTACCTTCACTACCACGATGCTGCGCACGGCAAACAACAGTCCTACAATCGTCCACGCAGACAGGATCAAAATCCATGTCGTCCGTCCCCTATCTGGCGTGGCTTGCGGCATTGGGGTATATACCCTTCGAGCGGGTGTGTCGACCCTCCGGCACGGATTATAACAGAACCTTCGAGCGAGACATCACTGAGGACATCCCGCGTTCCAATCCCCGCCCGGCTAACATCGCCCTGTGAACCGATCCGTGGCAAGAGTATTTGACGGCCAACTCTGACCGCTTATCTCATTTCGGACGCCGCTTGTCACTTTTCCTGCAAACATTGGCTCTTCGGGGCGTATTGTCCGGGTGAGCAAGAGCATCGCCAAGAACGTATTGGCGTAGGGATGACTCTGTGGCCGACAGGGCCTACAAAGGCGCTGCGGCTATGAGTAGCCTCTATCGCTTGTGCTGCTCGAGTCCCGTTGTGGCTGCCTGCCGATTTCCGGCCGGTCTCGCCTCTGCTTTTGCTCGCGGTATTGCGCGGCTGCCTTCCGGCTCCGCGGGCAACGAAGGTCAGCCCGGATGATCGCCCTTCGGAATCCATGAACTCGGCCGGCTTCGATTCAATACTCTTGCGATGGAAAAGGGAGGAACCATGAAACTCAACCGCTGGAAAGCTAAAGTCTGGAAATTTAACGGATGGTCTGTTTGCGGCATCGCCCTGGTTGCCTTGGCCGCTGGATCGCTCACTACTGACCGCTGGATGCACGTGAATCGAGTGAGCGCCGCCAGCGATAGCGTCTTTGAGCTTCGCGTTTATCATGCCGTACCGGGCAAAGTGCCGGCACTGGAGTCTCAGTTTCGCGACACATGGTCCAAGCTGCTCGCCAAACACAATCTAAAGGTTGTAGGCTACTGGGTGCCCGAGGGGGCGCGCGCCTGGGACAACACATTCATCTACCTCGTGGCGCATTCCAGCCGGGAGGAAGCGAAAAAGAACTGGGATGCGATGTTTGCCGACCCCGCTGTTGAAGAGGCGCTCAAATCCGAGGAGGCCAACAAGGTGGTGGAGAAAGTTGAGGGGACTTACATGAGGCCGGCGGATTTCTCACCGATGAAGTAGTCTCGCATTTGAATCGCAGACCTCAGAACTTCGCCTCGAACCCCCCGGCCCGCCTTTCAGCAAGCTCTTGCAGGCCGGGGGGCGCACCTCGGAATCGTCGGTCGCTCGGCCGGGGGGCTGCTCAGGGGCGCCGCCCTCACGCAGCACCCGGCGGATTATCGCGCGGTGGTAGGCTTGGCGGGCGTCTACGACATGCAACCTGGTAACAGGCGGGCAGGGCGGCTAGCAATTGGACGGTTGTTTGGTCCTCAGGACTTCGCGCTCGGTTTCGGAGACGCCATCGTGAATAGTTAAAATTTAGCATCCAAAAACAGAAAGTAGAGGGCGAGGGGCATGGCACCACAAACAGAAATTCAGAGGTATGTCCGGTTCGAAATTACCGGTCGCGTGGCCTATGGCTGGTGGAGGGACGGCGCAATCGAAGAGCTCAATGGCTCGATC
>DATFQQ010000214.1:0-7899 GCA_035264195.1 Candidatus Sulfotelmatobacter sp.
AAATCTTAGAGCCCTATCGCAACTGCGCCGGCGCCGAACGGCCGGCTGAGCATGAATGCTTGCCGCCGGGGCAGTTGCGATAGGGGGATTTGGATGAAGCCGCTGGTGCGGCGGACGCGGGGAGCTATGGGTTTTGCTTGGGTTTTCCGAAGTTTATTGGCCTACAAGGTGGACAGGAGATAAGTGTAAGTGAGGTGGGTTGGGATATTGGCAGGGACTGGAAGGGGGTAGAGGAGAGCTTTTTCACGGAGGTAAGGGCTGGATTGAGGTTGGTGGCAGTGAGTGGACGCACCGCGACTGGCGGAGTGGAAGCTCCGGCGGTGGAGAGCGGAATAAGTGGTCGGTTAGGAAGAATCAAGGATTGGGCTCCTTATAGTTAGTAGCCAAGCAGTCCAGGGAGAGAGTTTTTCCACGATGACCATGGGGGTGGCACATTTTGGACAACGGAAGCAAGCGGGTTGGGCGGGAGCGGAACTGATCGGTGCGGGTGCAGGAGGCTTTGGGTTCTCCGGCAGCAAACGCTGACAGAGGGGTAAAAGTGTGGCGCGACGACGATTGGCCAGGAACCCGAAAGAGCGGATGCGGACAAAGCCGCCGGGCAGAACATGCAGAAGGAAACGACGCAGGAACTCCTGCGAGGATAGGGTCATCCTCTTTTTCTTACTTCCGTGAGCGTAGTCCTTCCATAGGAAAGTGACCTGGTCATTGTCAAAGGCCAAGAGGCGGTGGTTGCTGATGGCCACGCGATGCGTATAGGCCGCCAGATACGCCAGGACATGGTGCGGTCCGCCAAACGGCCGCTTAGCGTAGACGACCCAGTTTTGCCGAAACAGTGTCCGCAAGAAGGCGTGGAACGCCTTTTGGTTTTCGAGCGGCTTGAGGTCGCCGTGGAAACAAAGTTGGCCCTGCTGAAATCGTTGTTTCAAGCCAGCGACGAACTTTCCGCGAAAGACTTTGCCTATGACACCCACCGGTAGGAAGAATGGATAGCGGGGATGAATCCAGCGACTGTGGTCTGCTGATAGACCGCCACTAGGGATTACACAATGGATATGGGGATGATGCAGCAGGTTCTGACCCCAAGTGTGGAGCACAGAAAGGAAGCCAATCTGTGCCCCGAGGTGCTTGGGGTCAGCTGCTACCTGCAGTAGAGTCTGTGCACTGGCCCGAAACAGAAGGTGGTAAAGGACCTTTTTGTTCTGCAGGATCAGTTGGGAGAGTTGGTGGGGTAGGGTGAAAACCACATGGACATACGGGACCGCTAGCAGCTCGTGCTGACGAGCCGCGAGCCATTTATCGCGAGCGCCGTTCTGACACTTGGGACAATGGCGATTCCGGCAACTGTTGTACGAGATGGCGCGATGGCCACAACGGGGGCATTGATCGCGATGTCCGCCCAGCGCCGCGGTGCGACAGTGTGCGATAGCGCGCAGCACTTTGCAGTGTAGTGCGTGAATCCAATGCCGGTTGTTCTCGATGAATCGATTGCCTTGAGCGCGAACGATATCAGCCACCTCGAGAGGTGGCCGGGTCATTTTTTCTTCAGCCTCCGAGAGCGTTGGACACGGTCAGCGCTGGAAATTTTCAGGGCATCGAGCGGATTGCTCACCGCCTGCAGATGTTTGCGGGATAGGTGCAGGTAGATGAGGGTGTGTTCCAAGCGGGAGTGGCCGAGTAAAACCTGGAGGGTCCGGAGATCGGCCCCGGCGTCAAACAGATGCGTGGCACAACTGTGACGTAGCGAATGGGGGTGGATGCGCTTATCGATGCCCGCTGCTTGGGCAGCCTGGCGACAGGCCAACCACACGATATTGGGAGTGATGGGCACATCGGCACGCCGGTGGTGCACGGTTCCGGGAAAGAGATAGGTCTTGGGTTTCATCCAGCGCCAGTAGACTCGCAGGGCTTCGAGCAGTTTGGGACTGAGTGGCACTTCACGGTCACGGCTACCCTTGCCTTGGTTAATGCGGATCATCATGCGCTGGCTATCAATGTCGGTGACCTTGAGCCGGCACAGTTCGGATCGTCGCACAGCAGTGGAGTACAAGGTCATGAGGATGGTGCGATAAAAGAGATTACGGGCGGAGTTGATGAGCCGAGCGACTTCCTCCGGGTTGAGCACGATCGGCAGTCGCCGGGGTGACTTGGGAAAGGGAATGTGCTCCGTCAGAAAATGGCGCCGCAGCGTTTTGACGAAGAGGAAGCGTAGCGCGGAGACATACTGGCTGACAGTGGATGGACTCAGCTTTTTAGTTTGAAATAGGTACGCCTGGTACTGTCGGATCTGCTCCGGTCCGAGCTTGTCCGGTGGTTGATGAAAATGCTTGGCGAAGTCACGGATGTCCGGACGTAGGTTTTTGCGGTACGATGAGAGTAATTGCGACGTTGGAGTTCCTCCAACATCTTTTTGCGTAATTTGTGACCCAAGTTATCTCAATCCTTCCCAACAGCTCGCCCAGGAACACGCGGTAGCGTCCTCCGTGCCAGCGGCTTCGTCCAAATCGCCATGTCGTAAGTTGACCACCAGTCAAAACGCGCTATCGCCCGATACCGTCAGTTGTGGCATCCTACCCAAGGATTTTGCTATCGGAGATGATCGCGCCATGAAGAGAAGGCACTTACTTCTGTCAATGATGCTCGTGATTACGCTGCTTGCGTTCGGGCAGCATTGGCAAGACTGCCACCCTAACGACTCCAATTCCTTCAAAGAAGTGAAGGCCTCTGTCCGCAGAATGACAACCACGCACCTCTACACGGGATGGGATGGTAAGGCTTTCAGCCGGGCTGGCGACTTAGCTTCAGTTGCGATACTGCAAAGTTTCGATGACAGCCAGATGACATCCTCGCAAACGTTGGTAGAGGTGCTCTCAATAATCCGAGATGCGTTTGCATGTCCTTCCCGTTGTGTTACGGCTACCAGTGATCGGGAACCGCGAGTGACGCTCCTTCTCCTAGAACACCTGCACAACAGTTCTAGCGGAAAGGCTCAGTCTGAGGTTGACGACACAAAGAATTACGTGTTGAAGCAGACTGGAAATCACTAAAATGCGGCGCGGCCTTCATGGCGTAACACCAATAACGTGAAATGACCAACGGTCAACGTGTTAGCGCTGATTACATCAGGTACGTCTTAGCTTTTGCCGAAAGCGTATTAGTTTTTCGAATACGCCGAAAATCCAGTCATCTGCCTTCTTTGATCGTACGAAAGTACGAAGGAGTGGATAGACAATGACTGCAATACAGGCCACCGCGCAGAGGAAGAAGCTCAGACTCCCACGCGAGGGCAAATAGCGATCAACATCAATCCCATGATCAGCGGCAAACACAATCGACAATCCAAACAGGGTGGCGACAACAAGCCCAGTACCCCAGAGTCTAAGAAGATCACCACGCGGTCTTAATCCCGCCTGTTTAATCATCACAAGAAGATAGTGATCTTCTGACTCCAACCGACGAATGGCCCGTAACCAATTGTCGTACTCTGCGGGAGAGTCTTTACGAACGCGTTTGCCAACCTTGCGAATCAGCCGCGCAATCTTCTTTTCGTAGTCGCGCTGGTTGTACGCGCTATCAAACTCGTCAGAGACTGTGTCCATGTCGGGAAGGGTCCATGCCGTTTCCGAAAAATAAAGCATCTTGCGTTCGGTCGCCGAAAGCACAATGCCTTCCCGCTGAGCTTCTTCGACAATTCTGGAGATCAAGTACTCTTTCGCTTCACGCGTACTGTGGAAGGGATTCATCGGTATCGTGCGGATTCTACTATGGTTCCCGATTTTGGATCGGAGCTTATGAGATTTGCTGTTCCAAAATCGCCATAGCGCTTAATGACTTCAAAGGCGGCGAGGAAAAGGCGCAGACCTGTGCTATCTGTTTACAACAAGTGTGAACCCAGGTCAGCTACAATCTTGGAGCATTGCGAGGTGTGACCTTGTCATTCTCCTCTCTTGTGAGCGACTTTCGGCATTCTTTGCGACAACTCTGGCGTGCGGCAAGTTTCTCGATCGTTTCCGTGGCAATCCTTGCTGCGGGAATCGGCGCGAGTGTGGCGATGTTAACTGTCGTGGATCAAGTGCTGCTCCGCAACCTTTCCTACCGCGATGCAAATCAATTGGTCCGACTCCGAGAGGCGGGAAAAAAGGGGCCAACCATGTGGGGGGCGCCGTTCATGGACATCCAACAATGGCGCGAGCGGAGCCGCACGCTTCAGGCAATCGCATTTCACACCAATGACAAGCCCACTTCGTACCTGGAAGGTATCGACGGACCGGTACAGGTCAACACACCCAATGTCAGCAGCAATCTCTTCATGACTCTTGGAGTCAGGCCCGCAATTGGACGTGATTTCGAGAGTCCCACCGAAAATGATTTCAGCAAAGTAAACGACAACTCGGTTTTGCTGAGTGATTCCGTATGGCGCGACGGTTTCGGAGCCGACCCAAACATACTCGGCCGGCCAATAAAGGTGAACGGTAATTCGTACACGGTGATCGGAGTAATGCCTCGCGGCTTTCGATTCCCGATGGATGCGGAAAAACCACAGCTCTGGATTCCAATCGCCCTCAGGGATTCCGACAAGGTTCGAACCAAGAATGAAACGCGGGAATACAGAATCATTGCCAGACTCAAGAATGGCGTTAGCATTGCACACGCCACCGCTGAGCTCAAGGTAATCCAATCGGATGTGGCAAGTCTCTACACCGACCCGCAGGCTCGCGAGAATGTTCAGGCGGTGGAAGTGGAGACCTATCGTGATTCATTGGTCGAGGGGAACGTCAGACGAGCACTGCTGGCTTTACTTGCGGCGGCAAGTGTGCTGTGGCTCATCGCTTGCGTGAACGTTACCAGCCTAATGCTGGCAAGGGCGAATACTCTTCAGAGAGAAATAGCGGTCCGCGCCGCACTAGGGGCAAGCCGATGGCGAATCGTGCGCCAACTTCTGTTGCAGGGACTCATCCTAAGCGGAATCGGTTGTGTGCTTGGGCTAGGACTGGTGGCCGTGGCGTTGAGGCTATTCGAGAATCAGATCGCGGCTCAGCTGAACGTCCATATCAAACTGCAGCCGGACGGCATCGTGATCTTCGCTCTGTTGGGATTGACGGTCGCAAGTACCGCTCTTTCGTCGGTGTGGCCCGCATTGCTTGCCGCGAAAAACTCTATTGAGCACTTCCTGCGCCAAGGCTTTCAATCAGGTGGGAATGCACATCGGCGCAGCCGCAGCGTTCTAGTTATTGCGCAAGTCGCAATGTCGCTGACGCTTCTCGTTGGATGCGGGCTCCTGCTACGAACGATCTTGGCGCTAAGGCAAGTTTCCCTTGGGTTTCGAACGGATCACGTGATCGTGGCTGACATGGTCATACCGGCATACAAATTTGACGGCAAGAATATGACGATACAGTTGTACGAACCGTTGGTCGAGAGAGTGGAGCACCTGCCGGAAATCCAGGCGGCCGCGCTCACAACCGCCGTTCCATTGGGAAAGCGATTCCCCATTCTATTGACATTCGCCGCCAACGATGCCGAATCGGCGCGCATCGAGAACTTGGTGGTGCAGTTTCGCGCGGTTGGCCCAGGCTTGCAGCGAGTCCTAGGTTTTCGCATGTTGCGTGGACGTTTTTTCAACGACAGCGATACCGCCGGTTCGGCGCCTGTCGTGGTCGTCAATCACGCTTTTGTACGGGAATACTTCGGAGACAATCGCGATCCGGGATATGCGATCAACCAGGAATTATTGAGTTACGATGATAAACCTGCACTCATCGTCGGCGTTATCGATGACGAGCGACAGTCTTCAATTTTTGAGACCTCCAAGCCTGAAGTTGACGTTTGCATCCCGCAGATCACACCGAACACAGGGTTCTATCGCGCTTCAGAAGGTCTTGCGATGAACCTGGCGATTCGGACGGGGAGTGAGGCAGCTGTCATCATTCCTGAACTGCGAAGAGTCTTTCGGAGCGTAAGTCCTGAATTGGAGGGCAGTTCTTTCATTACGATGGATCAGGTTGTCGACGATTCCTATGGCGATCGCAGGTTGGCCTCGCATTTGCTGGAATTGTTTGCCGGTTCAGCGCTCCTCCTTTGTGTGGTAGGTCTGTATGGAATTTTGACCTACGTTGTAACACAGAGGACCCGAGAACTCGGTGTCCGCCTGGCGTTGGGAGCTCAAAAACGCCAATTGAGCTGGCTGGTGATGCGCCGAGCGGTCGTGATCCTAGCTGCAGGATCGGCGGTTGGACTGGCGCTTTCCTTCGCAGCAACGCAGATCATCTCGAACATGATATATGGAGTCAGGTCTTACGACGCGATAACACTGAGTGCAGCAACAGGGCTCTTAGTGGTAACGGGGCTCCTAGCATCCTACGTCCCAGCACACCGAGCGGCAAACGTTGACCCGATGCAAATTCTGCGCGCGGAGTAGTTTTCCAATAGCCCCTTGTCCGCAAGACGGGCCGGCGCGAAGTTCAATTGCTGTTACATCGCTTCTCGCTCAAAACCCTTCGGCGCTGCGTCCTGGGGGGCGAGCAGCGGGGCGTTCTTTCATAATGCATTGACCAGGGTCAGAACATGCAATCGTCTCCGTCCGAGGGAACGCATTGACTGCTGCCAAAAGCGCATTTTTACCGCATCGCCTGATACCTGGGATGTGCGTAATAACCTTTGCGGGCGTAGACTTTGTATCCGTGCTGCTGAGTGACGATCTGGATTTTCCGGAATTTTCCATCCCAGTTCTGGTTCTCGGGGTAGTAACCAACGCTGTACTGGTGATGGAGTTCGTCTGAGATTTCATCCAGCGCGACATTGAGCTTGTCCATGCCTCTCACTTCAAGCATGCGGCCTCCCGTCGCCTCCGCCAGCTTCTTCAGCACTTCTTCTCCGTGCTCATCTTTTTCGTATGTGTGAATCACGTCACAGTGGTCGAAGTGGGAGCTACCGCGAGGAGGATCGTAGATTTGCAGGACGTAGGCAATCACGTCATTTTGCAGCAGTACTTCTAAGGCGTCCTCCAGCGTGGATTCGCTCTTGGAATCTCCCGACATGGCGACAACCACAACTGCCTTTCGTCCTACCTCGTGCTGAAGGTAGCGGAGCGTGGAAACGCGGAGGGCATCGTAGAGGTGCGCCTCGCGGTGCTGGTTGAAGGGCTGTCCGGTAGGTCCAATGGGCGGAATTTGGCCGGGAAAAGTTAGCGGCGGAGGTGCTTGGTTAGGGGTACCTGCCGTCGTTGCCCAGCGGCGAATCTCATCGACCTTTTCTTGCAACAGTGCAGTGTCGGAGGTGGGGACCTGGAGTGTGTCCACGCGCGCGTGATAGCTCAAGATAAAGCCCAGATCAGTTGGCCGGACTACATGCTTCATGAACATGCTCGTGGAGGCGGCCTCCTCGTTAAGAATCCAGGCCATACCTGTGCCCGTATCGAGCAGCACGCCAACATTGAGCACCACATCGCTGTGGTGAGCAAAGAACTTAATGGGCTGCTCCCTCCCATCTTCCAGCACTCGGAACTCTCCCTGGTCAAGCTGGCTCGCTAGCTGTTTCTTGCCATCGCGAACGGTGAAGTACACCGAAACTAGGTCGACATTCTTCTTGATAACGTCCTGGTCGGCCCCGCCCTGCGCAAAGCCGGCTGCCGATGAACCCATGTTGAGTGAGAACGCCAGGACCAGGAGAGATACTTCAATCGTGCGGCGCATAGGGCACTCCTTTTAAGGACAGATGCCGCCATTCCGCCATGAGTTGTGCTCAACCGCACGGGCATGTCTACAGCTAAGGTGATCGTGAGCCCGTCTTTGTACATTGTCGTCGCCGGCAATGAATCGTCATTGTGTTCATCTGAGCCGGTTCCCGGCGAACGAAGGGCGCAAGCTTGTGTAATTGATTCCATAACAACGCCGGCTCCTTGCA
>DATFQQ010000215.1:0-6053 GCA_035264195.1 Candidatus Sulfotelmatobacter sp.
TCGGGTTCACCGGCCAACACGAAGCCGGAGTCCGTGCGGCGCTTCTTCTCGTATCGCTCGTCCCGGTGTGGATCTTCTGGTCGCTCACCCCAATGTTGCTCGTGCGCGACGGTGGTCGAGGTTGGAAATACCACCTGCTCGTTGGCTTCGCCGGGGTGGTGATCGACGGAATTGTCATCACCGCGGTTGTCCGGGTGGGCTTCCCGATATTGCTCCAGGGGTGGACCGGGTTCGGCCCGATAGGCGTCGCGATGACCTTGATGACCTGGTGTGGCGTTATCGCGACCGGCTGGGTGGTAATCGCGTGTACGAGCGCGATCATATGGGAACGAATCGCCCCCGCCGAAATCCACACTTTAGCCGCTCGATCCGATCTCTGAGGGAGATTTCGCGTCTGGCCTAGATCGTCATACGTTCACCTGCTCCTTTCTATAACCGAGGCAGTCATTCCTGAAGATGATTAGCTGTGATTGCGATCACACGTCGCCGTGACGCGGGGCGACCTAAGCCGTCAAAATGACGCAGACAGGCGGTGGCACCACTTTGCGCTTTTCATTCGCCTTTTTCGGGGATTTTGAGCGTTATAGAATGTATCAACAATGACTGCGAATCCAGTCGATGAACTTCTCAACTATTTTAGGTCGAGGAACATCCGAACCTGCGTTCTTGAGTTCTTCTTTGGTTTGCCCCACCACGTCGCGGGATGTCTCACGAAGTTCCTTTCCTTCTAATGCCTCAGCCAAATCATTTCCGTCGCAAGGGATTGTGGCAGCGGCAACGAATACGTGTTGCCTTGCCGACGCATCGTTCATGTAATCGTCAAGTACGCCTCGCTCGACCAATGCATCGAGCAGAGCATATCGTATGGACAATGCGATCTGCTCGTCAGGATTCTTTGGTGCGAATTCGGGATTACCACATACTGCAGTAAGACCGACGGTCCCATTTTGCTGTGTTTCCCGGCGAATGCGGCTCAAACGCTCCCACACATGCTCAATCTGAGAAGGCTCAATCGTCGGAATCGGCGCACCAGCATTGATTCGCTCAAGAGCCGCCTCAAGCCCGTGCTTCTCCATGGATGTCTGCCTCCTGACTAGATACTATTATCGCTCCGACCGTTGCAACTGTTGTAAGGTAAGCGTTCGCTTGAGGCCGCATTGACAACAACGCTGGGCTTCTGAAGTGTCACCTAAGAACCCCAAGAATCGGATGTGCACATTTATTTTTTGGGGGAGTGGTGCTGGCTGATCGGGTTGACTTCGTCGGTGCGGATACCTTCATTGAGGGCTTTGCCGATCGCCAAGTCGAGGCGAGTGAGCAGCTGAGTCACCGTCTCTCCCTCACGGCGAAGTAGCATGGACACGGTCTGACGGCCGTCATGGGCAACCGCCACACATCCCACCCGGAGCACATTGGCGAGGGTAATCTGGCCATACTTCATGAGCTCTCCGATGTAAGGCAGGGTCTCGTCTAGGCTGCGGGTTGGATGGCGCACGATCGGTTTGGGGAGAGATTCCACGGCAGCAGCTCCTCGATTCGACGAATGGGGTGATCAGCTATGCGCGTGAGCACGTCACGCAGATAGCTTTCTGGATCCAGCCCATTCAGTTTAGCCGATCCGATCAGGCTATAAAGGATGGCAGCGCGCTCTCCCCCGGCATCGGAACCGGCGAACAAATAATTTTTACGACCCAGAGTAACCGCGCGCAAGGCTCGTTCGGCCGCGTTGTTGTCGATCTCCAAGCCACCGTTGTCGCAGTACCGGGTCAACGCCGGCCACAGCGTCAGCGCATAGCGGATCGCCGCCGTCGTATCCGACTTGCGAGAAAGGTTCCTCAGTGAGGCTTCGAACCAATCGTGCAAAGACTGCAGTAAAGGACGGGCTCGTGTTTGGCGAAATTGTTGGCGTTCGTCCGGTGGTCGTCCACGAATCTCATCCTCGATCGCATACAAAGCGGCGATCCGTTGCAAAGCTTCCCGGGCCAAGGGCGAAGCCTGGGCTTGTTCCAGATCACAGAACTTACGCCGAACGTGCGCCCAGCACGCCACCTCCTGAATCCGACCATCGTGATACAGCTGATTGAATCCGGCGTAGGCATCGGCCTGCAGCGCACCCCGAAACGTGCGCAGATGTTGTACAGGGTGTTCTCCTGCGCGATCGGGCGAGTACGCAAACCATACTGCCGGCGCCGCCATGTCGCCCGCTGGTCGGTCATCGCGAACGTAGGTCCACAAACGCCCCGTCTTCGTTTTACCTTGACCAGGCGCTAAGACCGGTACCCGCGTGTCGTCAGCATGCAGCTTGCCGGCGCCCATCACATAACGCCGCAGCGCTTCCACCAGCGGGTCCAGCAACTTACTGCATCCCGCCACCCAGTCCGCCAGGGTCGATCGTTCCAGTTCCACCCCTTGGCGCTCATAGATTTCGCATTGCCGGTAGAGAGGAAGATGGTCCGCATATTTTGCGATCAATACATGTGCCAGCAGGCCGGGTCCTGCGTGCCCTCGCGCGATCGGCCGGCTCGGTGCCGCAGCTTGCACGATCCGTTCGCACTGTCGGCAGCTCAGCTTCGGGCGCACATGACGAATTACCCGAAAGCATTCCGGCACGTACTCCAACATCTCCGATACATCTTCGCCCAACTTCCGCAATTCTCCGCCGCAAGCGGGACAAGCCGAGGATTTCGCTTCGTGGGTTTCCGTTTGGCGTGGCAGATGTTCTGGCAGCGGACGCCGCGCTGGTTTCACATTCGCAGCCGGCGAAGCAGATTCTGCAGAACCACTCTCGCTGCTCGGGGTTTGCTCGGCGGCTTGTGCCAGTTGCAAGTCTTCCAACCGCAGTTCCAGTTGTTCGATCTGCCCCTGTAGCTTCTCTGACTTGCGCCCGAACTGCATCCGTCGTAGTTGGCTGAGCAGTAGTTTCAGAGTTTCGATCTCACTCTCCCGCTGCCGCAACTGCTGTTCGCGCTGCAGCAACTGCTGCTGAGTAGAAATTCGTTCTTGGTGTTCGGCCAACAGCAGCGCGTGCAGCGCTTGTCGATCTAATCTGCTCAGATCCGGAAGCGTCGGCGCCAACATGGGCCGCATAATGCCATGACGTCTCACTTGGCAAAACATGGGATGGCGCAAAATCTGTGCAAATCAAACCAACGTATCTATACCGTTAACTGCGGGTCCCAGGTGCGCTGCGGTCGTCGCCAATCGATGCCTTCCAGCAGCATCGATAATTGCGCTCGCGTCAGCGAAACCGTGCCGCTCTCGGCCTGTGGCCAAACAAAACGCCCACGTTCTAATCGCTTCGCGAACAAACATAACCCATCACCGTCAAACCACAGGAGTTTTACCAGATCGCCTCGGCGGCCGCGGAAGATGAATACTTGCCCAGACATCGGACTCTTGTCTAACTTGGTTTGTACCAAGGCACTTAGCCCGTGGAAACCGCGGCGCAGATCGGTCACGCCCGCAGCTATCCAAATCTGCGTGTGGTTGGGCAGAGTGATCATCGCTGCAGGCACTCTAACAACACACGCAATAAAACTGGATCGGCGCTGCCTTCTAGGCGTACTTGCGCATGCGGCAGTTGGATGTGAATCGTGCCTGACCAGGAGGGAAGCAAGCACGCAGCAGCAGGTTCACGCGACGAACTGGTCAGCAGCGCAGAACTCTCGGCAGCGATTCGCACCGGCAACAGTTTGGCCTCGCGGCGCCTGCCCAGTCGCCCCGCCCGATACAGCCGGCACCAGTTGAAGACTAAGTTGGCGTTGACCCCATGTGCCCGCGCTACCCGCGCCACCGACGCTCCTTCGGCCAAAGCTTCCTGGACAATCTGCAGCTTCGTTTCCAATGATCGGAGCTGTCGCTTAGTTGCGGCAGGTTGAGTGTAAGTGTCCATCATTGCTCCACGTGGACACTACCGTTGCTGTCCACGTTGCGAGCATGACTTCCGATTACACACTTGTCCAGACGGTCAGGACCGGACGCTTACGTTGTAAGCAGGCCATTTCACGTTTCGACCGCTGGTCATTAAGCGCGATATTTCGCCAGCTGAGAGGGTCAGGAGTGGCCTTAAAATCGACATCGCAATCTCCAGACTTGTCCAACTCGGCAAGAAATGACTGTATGCCCGTACCCTCGGAATATCAGCGTGCAACGGATGATTTTTACAAGCTGCTCACGGATGCCAGAGACTCAGCAAGACTGACAACGACCAACCAGGCCTACACAATGGTGCAAGGTGTTTTCCAGGTTTTTCGCCGCCGCCTTGAAGTTAAGGAAGCGATTCGCTTTTTGAATGTACTGCCAGTCGGAGCGCGGGCGCTTTTCGTGGCCGACTGGGATATTGACGAGCCCAAACGCCCGTTCGAAGACCGTGCCGTCATGACAAGGGAAGTCCGAGCGTTCCGAGCTGAACACAACTTCTCTCCCGAAACGGCCATACACGATGTTGCCATCGCCTTGAGACGTAACCTTGACCAAACCGCATTCGACGGAGTACTCGCTACTCTACCTCAGGGTGCAGCGCAGTTTTGGCAGCCTTGAGTGCGATCTTTGTCCAACCCACCTGCTGGCTGATGATGAGTGAAACCGCGATTTGGACGAAGCCGCTGGTGCGGCGGACGCTACCGCGTGTACCTGGGCCAGCTGTTGGGAAGGATTGAGATAAGTTGGGTCACAGAAAAGGAGGTCTCTATGACCCAACTTCGCAACAAAATGCTGGAGGAGCTCCAGCGTCGTAACTACTCCCATCGTACTGCAAACACCTACCTCCGGATCATTCGTGACTTCGCTAAGTATTTTCATCAGCCACCCGACAAGCTTGGACCGGAGCAGATTCGACAATATCAGGCGTACCTATTTCAAACTAAGAAGTTGAGTCCAGCCACGGTCAGTCAGTATGTCTCCGCACTACGTTTCCTGTTCGTCAAAACGATGCGGCGCCATTTTCTAACGGAGCACATTCCCTTTCCCAAGCGACCCCGTCGACTGCCGATCGTGCTCAGCCCGGAGGAAGTCACGCGGCTCATCAACTCCGCCCGGAATCTCTTTCATCGCATCCTCCTCATGACTCTGTACTCCACTGCCGTGCGACGATCCGAACTGTGCCGGCTCAAGGTTACCGACGTCGACAGCAAGCGCATGATGATCCGCATTACCCAAGGCAAGGGTAGCCGTGACCGCGAAGTGCCGCTGAGTCCGAAGTTACTCGAAGCTCTCCGCACCTATTGGCGCTGGATGAAACCTAAAACCTATCTCTTCCCGGGAACCGTCCACCACCGGCGTGCCGACGTTCCTATCTCTGCCAATATCGTGTGGTTAGCCTGTCGCCAGGCTGCCCAAGCAGCGGGCATCGACAAGCGCATCCACCCCCATTCGCTGCGCCACAGTTGCGCCACACATCTGTTTGACGCCGGGGCCGACCTGCGTTCCCTCCAGGTTTTACTCGGCCACTCCCGCTTGGAACACACCCTCATCTACCTGCACCTATCCCGCAAACATCTGCAGGCGGTGGCCAATCCGCTGGATACGCTGGAAATCTCCAGCCTCGAGCACCTGCAACGCTCTCGGAGGCTGCAGAAAAAATGAACCGGCCACCTCTCGAGGTGGCTGATATCGTTCGCGCTCAAGGCAATCGCTTCATCGAGAACAACCGGGGTTGGATTCGCACACTGCACTGCAAAGTGCTGCGCGCCATCGCCCACTGTCGCACCGCGGCGCTGGGCGGACATCGCGATCAATGCCCCCGTTGTGGCTATCGCGCCATCTCGTACAACAGTTGCCGGAATCGCCATTGTCCCAAGTGTCAGAACGGTGCTCGCGATAAATGGCTCGCGGCTCGTCAGCACGAGCTGCTAGCGGCCCCTTACGTCCATGTGGTTTTCACCCTCCCCCACCAACTCTCCCAACTGATCCTGCAAAACAAAATGGTCCTTTACGACCTTCTGTTTCGTGCCAGTGCAGAGACTCTACTGCAGGTAGCAGCTGACCCCAAGCACCTCGGGGCACGGATTGGCTTCCTTTCCGTGCTCCACAGTTGGGGTCAGAACCTGCTGCAT
>DATFQQ010000216.1:0-2236 GCA_035264195.1 Candidatus Sulfotelmatobacter sp.
GCCAAAAATAATCTATGTGTCCGAATGATTGTACACGCAACGGGCAGCCAGTAGGAGGCAGCGGCCGAGGATCTAGGGCCTAGACTAGACTACTTTCCGGTGCAAAATGACGTGTTTTTACTGCGGGATTCCGTTATCGGCGAGCTTCGGTTGATTTTAGGATTGGCCGGATTCGGCCAATCCCGCCCCACTCATTGGTGGGGTGGTGAAGCCTTATGTCGATGCGGGGAGCAGGCGTTTGCCGATGTTGATCAGATTGTCAGCGATCACTCCAACACCAACCCAGCGCCACATTCCTTCCACCCCACGATAGCGACAGCGCGCCAGTCCATGGCGCCGCTTCAAGATACTGATGCGGCCTTCGCATCCCGTTCGCCATTTCTGCCCATTCTTGAACCAGGGACGCTTTTGCAAGTTTCGCCGATCCTCACTCTTCGTGCCCCTGTTGGGAATCGACACATACGCCACGCCCATTTCATGCGCCGTCTCTTCGTTGGCTCGGGAGTAATAACCGGCGTCCGCGGCGACCAGGTTTGGTAGGCGGCCTAGTTTGCGTTGGTGCGTTTCCACTGCGGGAATGAGCAGCCGTTGGTCCGCCGGACGTTCGTCGTAGACCTCATAGTGAGTAATGATTTGGTTCTCTGCTTCCTGCAACTGAACCAACTTCCCGAACTCGTTCGGTTTTCCGGCCTTGCCCTTGCGAATGATTTCCGTGTGCGGCTCGAATAAACTTACGATCTTGTCCGGCGATTTCGTCACGCCTCCGAAAATGCGCGCCTTCGTCTGCCGCACCACGTGACGCACCCGATCCGCCATCGTTTGGAGGAACTCACATAACACTTTCACTCGGCTGCGTCGTCGTCGTGGCAGATCATCGACCTCTTTGAGAACTCTTCGAGAATCCCCGAGAATCCGCCGCGTCACGTGGATCAGTTCCCGATACTCTCTTTTGCGCTTCTCCTCGCCGGCCGCCCCTTTGTGGCGCAAAGCGTGAGCAATGGCGATTACCCGCTTGGTGACGCTGCGCTTCCGATCACGAATCGCTTTCTTCAATCCGCCGGCCTTCTGGTCGATCTTCTTCATAGTTCGGGTCAATACGCGCGCCCCGTCATTTAACAGCCCGCTATCGGTGGGGTAATGAATGTTGGATTCCACGACCGTGGTGTCGACGCGCATCTTGCGGCCTTGGATCACCTTGCGTTCCTGAGCGATCGCGACCAGACGGTCGTGCAGATCGCGCAGTGTCTCCGGTCCAACGGCTTGTCCCAGCCGCACCAATGTTTTCGCATCCGGCACCTTCTCCATCCCGATTCGGCAGAAGTTCCGGTAGACTACGTTGGCCCGTACTTCCCTCTCCAGCGTCTCGTAGCTCCAGTTCCGAACGTGCTTGAGAATGAGCATCCTCAACACCACCTCGGCAGGTGTCTGATGCCTCCCGCGCGTGCGGCTATGGGCGTGACGTTGGCCTTGGGCATCGTAGACTCCGCCCACCAGCTCGTCGTCTTCCAGCAACTCATCCACCGCGCGCATCCAAGGCTCGCATAAATCCGCCACTTCTTCGGCGAAAAATGTCTCCCACAGGCTCGGTTGCTGATGCTTCATTCGGATCATGCAATAAAGACGATCCAAAACAGAATCAGGTTATTCTGTTTTAGCCATTCACTCGCAGTTTATATAATTCCTGCGAAAACGCTCTCATTTTGCACCGCGAAGTAGGCTAGTTATCGATGCGATTCTTTTCCGAAGGGCTAATTGCCAAGGCCCGGAACCGGCGCCCCATCACACTATAGTAGGTGGTTAGCATCGGAGCGATCAGCGTGTATACCATCCCCGCGAGGCCCGCCGCGTGCGGACCACCCACAAGGACGACGCTAGTGGAAACTAGGCCGATGACGACAAAACAGACGTTCGCACCCACTTGCTCTTTGGTGAGGAACCGCTCCCTGTCGTCCAGCCCCAGTTCGTCCCGTTTCCTCCAGGCATGCCAATAGAGCAGCACGAAGACCAGAAAAACCGCGATGAATCCCGCGTTGTAGACCAGCATCATCAAATAGACGTCGTTGCCTTTTAGCATAGGCTCAACGTGGCCATCGGGAAAGTGCGCCATTCCACCGCCGCCCAGAATCGCGCTCACAAGATAGGTAAACAGAAACTTGAGGGGATACACGTAGAACAGAACTACGAACAATAACGCGGTATTCAACGCGATCGTTACTCCATCCTGTAGAGCATAGCG
>DATFQQ010000217.1:0-76839 GCA_035264195.1 Candidatus Sulfotelmatobacter sp.
CGAACTGGGAGTACTGGGCTGTGAATGACGCTTCCTTCAGGCGCTCCCCGGCGGCGCTCAGCGCATCCGGCGTGCGTTGGGCAATATCGCGAGGCCATTTATTCCAGGCAATGCCGTCGTGCTCTTGCTTGCATGCCATGAACAAGGCAAAATCCGGCAGCCACGCTTGATTCTTTGCGCAGAAATCCTCAAAGGCATGACGATCCTCAGGGCTGGCATCAATCTGAAATCGGTGCGCCGCCTTTGTAAGTAAGGCGGTTTTCCACTGGATCACGCTGTCGAAATCAACAGAATCTTTCGGGAAGCCAGGCTGGCTAAGAAGGTCGGAGGCTTCGAGAACCCCCTGCTCCACCAATTTTTCGAGGCTAATCAAAAGGTGGTTCCCAGCATGTGCGGAGAAGCATTGAAATGGTGAATCGCCGTAGCCAGTGGGGTTGAGCGGGAGAACCTGCCACAGCTTTTGCCCCGCATCTTTCAAGAAATCGATAAACGCGAACGCCGCGGGTCCGAAATCACCAATGCCGGACGAGCCGGGAAGGCAGGTGGGATGGAGCAGAATGCCGCTAGCGCGTGGGAATCGCATGCTGAACCGAATTCCGAGTGGTGAACCTCGGACAGGATAAATCACTGGTAGATAGCTTTGCCGATACGGTTTTGCCTGTATGAACGGGATTGACAACATGGTTGTTGGCACAGCGAATGGTTGTTGCACTGTTGATCCGTCATCTGAATGATGGAAGGGTCGAGCTGTCGACAATCATAAGGCCCACAGCGAGCCATCGACTTGTACCTGCGGACTATTGCTTTTGCAGATTCTGAATCTTTTCCGAGATTCCGAGCTGTTTCAATATTTCCGGCTTGGCTTCATCGACTGCCAGCGGCTCATGGCACGTGTTGCAGTCCTGCGTGATGCTTTGACCGTCGCTGGCTGTATGCGATCCATCGTGACAACGGAAGCACCCGGGGAAATCTGTGTGTCCCAGATTGTTGGGATACGTTCCCCATGAAACTCTCAGTTCTGGAAAGACGTTGCGGTTGTAGATCGCAAGAACAGCCCTGCCCGCCTGACGGATGTCTTCCGACCGTTTTGCGGAGAGGTCGGCGTAGTTCTGTTGATAAAAGCTGGTGAACGCCAAGGGTATTTGGGTCGCTGCTTCCTTTTGTGTGGCATAGGTCCTCTTCAGCACCTCCACCCCTTGTTTCTTGACGAACGGTAGAGTCACCGAAATCTCCCCCAGCGCGAGCGCCCTGTTCATCGCACGCTCTGGCAGATCAAAAGTGTGCGACGGCCGGTTGTGGCAGTCGACGCATTGCATTTCGAACTTGGGCAGGGCGTTGAGGGCATCGCTCTTGGTGTTAGCGCTGGCAAAAGTTTGAACGTTACCCGTTTGGTCGTTCCGATATTCAACCCAGGGGATCGTCTGGCGCTCCGGATCCGATGCCCCGAAGTGGATATGAATGCCCGGGCCAAAATGCGCGCCGTGAATACCCGGAATGCGGTTTCCGCCGACCATCATCAACAGCACCGTATCTGTCCGAGTGTTTCCTTCGTCTTCAGCGTAGTTGCTGAGAACCCGGAGTCGCACACCCGCGAAGTGTTGCGGCCAGTGGCAGTTCTCGCACGTTTCTCTCGCTGGTACGAGTCGATTGCTGGCAAGAGCTGAAGGGACTGGCTTCGGCGCGGTCGCAAATACAGTTTGGAAGAGCTGACGAAGCCCGCTGGCTTTGCTGTTAAACCATCCTGCCGCGCCGGGAGCAACATGGCACTCTACACATTCCACGCGAGAGTGGGGAGAGTTTTGATAGGCGGCAAACTGAGGGGCCATGCTGTGGCAGCTCGATCCGCAGAATTGTGGGGTGTCCATGTATGAGACCGCGCGATAGGTAAGCTGAGTTCCAATCAGAATGTTGAGACCTGTTGTAATTGCAAAAAACCACGCCACGCGCTTCAGGGCCGTGTGTCGGTCGAAAGCAGGCTGCGCGAATCCTTCGCGGATTCGGTGTTTGCTGATGTACACCCCGATCGGAACCAAGACCAGACCGGCAAAGAAAATCAGCGGAAGGATAAGGAAAGCGAGAATTCCAATGTACGGATTACTGGCATGACCGCGAATCTGAAGAGGCAGGACAAACAGCCAGGAGATCAGTGCCGTCGCGAGCAACCCGAGACCCAGGAGACTTAGCCAATGTTGCGTCAGGAGGAACCAGGACGGCCTGTTACTTGCGACACTCATGCGTAACCGCTGCACTCACGCGCAGGGTTAGGCTAGGGTAGACGGGACAATCACAGAGATGGACTGGCAAAAGTACTAATTGTGGAGGTATTCGTTCTTGCTCAGGTGCACCCCAATCGAGAGGACGCCGCATGTACCTTGGTCTCGACCGAGTGTTGGCGAGCCAGGCGATTGAGTAAACCTTTTCTCATTTCACCGTCACGCGAGATAATGGCTGGGATGCGATGTCTCTTTCGGGTTGCGGTGGCTGGAGGCTTGCTCTTTGCCGCCATTGCATTACCAGCTCAATCGAGTCGGGATCAAGTCAACGCGGTCACAGCAGCTTTGCGATCAGGCAAGTTTGTTGACGCGTTGCAGCTGCTGCAGCCGCTGGTACGCCAATTTCCGTCAAACTCTCAATTATTGACCCTGCAAGGCTTGGCGTATTCGGGAGATGGCCACAAGCAAGAGGCGCTCGTGTCTTTTCAAAGTGCATTGAAGAGTTCCCCAGACTACTTGCCGGCCCTGGAAGGGGCTGCGCAGATCGAGTATGAAAAGAACGGTCCGGAAGCCGCCGCGCTTCTACGGCGGGTTTTAAAAATTGCTCCGGAAGATCCAACGGCGAATGCAATGCTTGCCTCTTTGGCTTACAAAAGCCACAACTGTGCTGAGGCTGTATCTCATTTTGAAAAGAGTGGAGCGGCACTGCAGTCAGAACCGGCTGCACTTCGGCAGTATGGAACGTGCCTGGCAAGACTGAAACGCTACGATCCGGCGATAGGAGTCTTTCAGAAGTTAATTGAACTGCAGGGCAACGACCGGGAAGACCGACTCCGATTAGCCTCGTTGCAGATGTCTATCGGTAAACCTGGAGATGCGATTGAGATTCTTGAGCCCGCGCTGCAGGATCATCCCGATGCGGCCGTGCTGTCGTTGGCTGCGGCGGCGTATGAGGAGCAGAAAGACACTCCGCAAGCAGTGAAGTTACTGCATCAGGCTATTGTGGAGAACCCGCGGGATACCGGTCTCTATGTGCAGTTTGCGGATCTCTCGTTTGTGCATCAGTCGTTTCAGGTTGGTGTGGATATGATGAGCGCTGGCTTGAAACTGCAACCCAATGCGGCTCCGCTGTACTTGGCGCGTGGGGTTCTGTACGTGCAATTGGCTGACTACGATCACGCCGAAGCTGATTTCGAGAAGGCTGAGGAATTGGATCCGCAGCTTTCGGTAAGCGGTGCGGCCCGGGGAATGGTCGCCCAACAGAAGGACGATTTGGACAAGGCATTGGCTGTCGTTCGGGCCAAGCTGAGCAAGAAACCCGACGATGCGCTGCTGCTCTATGTACAGGCCGACATTCTTGTGCAGAAGAATCCTGATGTAGACAGTCCCGAGTTTAATCAGGCCATTGCTTCCGCTCAACGAGCCGTTAAGCTGCAGCCTGGACTGGTGGCAGCGCGCGACACCCTGGCGAAGTTATATCTGCAGGCCGACAAAGATCAGCTTGCAGTGGAACAGTCTCGGGAGTCGCTCCGGTACGACCCAAATGATCAAGTTGGGCTGTATCACTTGATTGTGGGATTGAGAAAGACCGGACAAAAAGAGGAGTTGCCCGCTCTATTGAAAAGACTCGCGGAATTGCGCCAGAAAGCTACTCGCGAGGAAGGCGAGCACAATCGTTACAAATTGATTGAGCAGACGGATGCGAGCGTGCCTGGCAAAGACTGAACTGTAATGTCGACGCAAAGTACAGAATCTACTTTCATTCAACACATTATTTCTTATGAACAATACTTCACGCCGTTCCTTCATAAAGGGCACATTGGGTATGTTCGTGGCAGGTCATGGCATGGTCTCTTTAGCGCAGCAGGAAGGCATTGCATCGCGCGGAGTAAAAGCCCAGGCTCGTCCAGCAAGTTCGGGGCGGCCATTTAACGCGCATTTCGTGGACGTCGCCAAGGCAGCCGGATTGAATCAACCCACAATTTATGGAGGCGTGGAATCCAAGAAGTACATTTTGGAAGCGAACGGCTGCGGTTGCGCCTTTATCGACTACGACAATGACGGGTGGATCGACATCTTCCTGCTTTGTGGAACGCGACTTGAGGGCGCTCCGCCAGAAGCTACCAATCGCCTTTACAAAAACAACCGCGACGGGACGTTTACAGATGTGACAGAACGCGCAGGCCTGCACGCTACTGGCTGGGCGAACGGCGTATGCATTGGCGATTACAACAACGATGGGTTCGAGGACATCTTCGTCACGTATTTCGGCCGGAATCGCCTCTACCGGAACAACGGCGACGGTACGTTCACGGATGTTACCAAGGCTGCTGGGCTGCTGAATTCGGAGACTCGCTGGGGAGCCGGGTGCAGCTTTGTCGACTACAACCGGGATGGGCATCTCGATCTTTTTGTCTCCAACTACATTCGATTCGACCTGGAAAAGGCGCCGGTGCCCGGCGAGGCTTCGACCTGCAACTGGAAGGGAGTCCCGGTCAACTGTGGTCCTCGCGGCTTACCCACGGGCCGGCACTTTCTATATCGAAACAATGGCGACGGGACATTCACCGATGTCAGCAAGGAAGCCGGCATTGCCGGCGCCACAGAAAGTTACGGAATGACCGTGGTCGCAGCGGACTTTGACGAAGATGGATGGACCGATATCCTGGTGGCATGCGACTCGACGCCCAGTCTGCTTTTCATGAATAACCACGATGGCACTTTCCGCGAAGAGGGCGTGGTGCGTGGTGTGGCATTGAGCGACGATGGCATGGAGCAAGCGGGAATGGGCGTGGGCATCGGAGACTACGATCTTGACGGTCATCTTGATCTGTTCAAGACGCACTTCATGGGCGACACATGCGGCATCTACCGCAATGACGGCAAGGGCAACTTCGATGATCGAACCAGAGCTGCCAAGATCGGCGTAGAGACTCGGTTTGTGAGTTGGGGCACCGGCGTGGCTGACTTCGATAACGATGGCTATCCGGATATTTTCATCGTAACCGGAAGTGTGTATCCGGAGGTTGAGCGCAAGTTGCCCGACTATCCGTATAAGACACCACGCATTTTGTTCCGAAATCTCGGAAACGGGACTTTTGAAGAGCTCGGGGTGGAGGTGGGGCCGGGAATCACGGAACCGCACTCCGGACGAGGGTGCGCTTTCGGAGACTTCGACAACGATGGCGACGTGGACATATTAGTCGTGAACATGAACGAACCGCCTTTGTTGTTGCGAAACGATCTCACTGGTAAGCAGGACTGGATCAAGATCAGACTGGAAGGTGTGAAATCAAACCGAAGCGCGATCGGCGCGCGCGTGCTGGTCCACTACGGCAACAAGGTGCAGGCACAAGCCAGGGTGAGCCAATCTAGTTACTACTCCTCAAATGATCCCCGCCTGCACTTTGGACTCGGAGACTGCAAGGTCGTGGATGTTGACGTTTACTGGCCCAATGGTCTGCATGAACGTTATAAAGGAATTTCTGCAAATCAAGTCCTTACTTTGCGCGAGGGAGCCAGTGCGCCAACCGGCAAAGGCATAACTCGCGACTGAGACTGCGGCCTGTCTTAACGATCAGTAAAGGCAGGGTGTTGTGTTCCGGTGCGTCGCCCTCCCCCGGTTAAGGGCCCATCCGAGAAAAAGCTCTTGACATCGAGCGGGCATACTATATACATATTATCCGTTCCAGTAAACGTTTTCTCGCTGGAGCGAGTCCCTGACGTCCGGCCTTTTTAATTAAGACGCGCAATATTTGGGAGGCACCCATGCCAGGATGCATGTTGTCCCGCCGATCTGTTGGAGTACTTTCCGCGATTCTGTTGTTCGCAGCTACTGCCTTTGCACAATTCACCGCCAGCATTCAAGGCGTTATTCAAGATCAGAGTGGTGCCGGAGTCGGCAAAGCTACCGTGCAATTGTCGAACGTTGCGACGGGTGTGACGACCCTGACTACCTCAGACACGGATGGGAACTATCGCTTCGTCAGCCTCGCACCCGGCAAGTACAAAGTCACTGCCGAGGCAGCCGGGTTTGCCAAGTCCGAGGCAGATGTCACCCTGCTCACCGAACAGAACCTGAACCTGCCGATAGCTCTAAAGGTCGGCTCGGTGAGTGAGTCGGTGGTGGTGAGCACTGAAGCTCCAGTGGTTGACACCGCGGATAGCCGTACCCACCTGACCATCGAGAATCAGGCAGTCGCGCAGTTGCCGATCATTGGCCGGAACCTGGTCACGCTGGTTACGATGGCGCCGGGGGTTTCAGGTCTCGGAACCAGCACCTCGGGCAGCCCTGCTTCAGGCGTCGACAACTACTCGACCGAAGAGCAGGTGGACGCGAGTGCAAACGGTCAAGGCCAGAACAACAATCAGTACGTCGTAGATGGCCTTGATGTGACGAGCGGAATCCGGCAGGGTGTTCTGAATCTGACTCCGCAACCGGAATCGATTCAGGAAACCAGCATTCAGGTGAATACATTCTCTACGGAGCACAGTCGCGCTGCGGGCCTGCAGACTATATTCACAACGAGATCGGGGACGGATTCGTTTCACGGCTCTGCGTCGGATTGGTTCAATTACCAGGGGATGTACGCGAACCAGCACTTCGTCAGTTCGGCAGAAAGCAAGTACAAACCTTTCCACTCGAATAATATGGATTTCGCGATCGGCGGACCGATTATTCCGCACCACAACAGCTTTTTCTATTTTGCCGTGGAGCCGCTACGGTCATCGGCGAGCGCGGGCGGGCTAGTTACGTTTGCCGCTCCGGAATTTATCTCGTGGGCGCAAGCTCATCATGCGGGCACGGTGGGAACACACGTGCTCAGCACGTATCTTCCTACTGGCGTCGGGAATGTCAGTGCCGAAACGGCTGATGCTTACTTCGGGCAAGATGCGAGTGGCAACCCGATTTGCGGCACCGCTGCAGTGGACAACATTCCCTGCAACCTGCCGATGCAGGACACGGGTTCATTTGGCGCCACTCAAATCCGTAACGGCACACAATATTTTGCCCGAATCGATCAAGGTTTCAAGAGGGATCGAGTCTATGTCAGTTTGTTCCGGACGCTCTTGCAGACGGGTGCCGCATCTCCTATGCCACAGTTCTCAGCCTTGAACAATACGTGGCAAGTGGCGGGGCAGGCGTCGTGGACGCACACTTTCTCAGCGAATACGTTGAACGAGTTCACGGCCGGACAAAGCAGGGTCGAGGGCGTATTGGGCAGTGGCGCTAAAGATTACACAATACCATCGATCTCGGTGAATGGAATCAACGCTGACGGAGGCCAAGCCTACGGCGTAGGATTCGCCCAAGGTGACTTCATCCAGCATAACTATCACTGGCGTGATGTGCTCACCCACGTTAAAGGTACGCACACCTTAAAGTTCGGGTATGAAGGCTGGTATGGCGATGACGTTGAGCCGTTCCAGGGCCCGTGGTCACAGCCAAAGTTTGCCTTCGACAACTTGCTCAAGCTAGCTCAGGATGCCCCTACCAACGAGAACGGGATTATGTACAACCCGGCCACCGGCCAACAGCAATTGTGGAATTGGGACGCGGCGGCGAGGACCTTCGGGCTCTTTGTGGAAGACACATGGAAAGCAAGGAGGAATCTGACGGTAACGTTGGGTTTGCGCTATGACGACAGCGGCAATCCCTGGTCAAAGAGCGATTCAACCGTGTTCGGAAACTTCTATCTGGGAACGGGCACCACGACGGAGCAGCAAATCGCGAATGGATATGCCAAAGGCACGCACAATGCTCTGCTCCATTCTGTGAACAACCTGTTTAGTCCGCGTATTGGGGTTGCATGGGATCCTACAGGCAACGGAGACTGGGTAGTCCGCGGAGGTTTTGGTATCTACAACAATTGGCTGACTTCGGCCAATGTGCAGGAGGAATTCCGTGGAAGTCCGCCGGGCCTGGTGCTGCCTACATTTTTCGCGGGCGGTACGGCAACAGCAGATGCCCCGATCTTTGTCCTCGGCAACAGCGGCAAACCGCCTTTTGGTTTTACCTTCCCGACCTTCCAGGGTGGATTGAATGCTCAAGGAGGAGTCGTAGGAGCGAGTTTCGGAATCGGCGGCATCAATCCGTTGCTGAAATCGCCAACAGCCGATATCTGGTCGATTAGTGTCCAACGCAAGATCAGCCGGGTCTTTGCGGCGAGTGTTGGATACAGCGGATCACACTCGTACAACATTGTTGGCAACGGCAATTCGATCGGCAACGTGTCGTACGGCGTGGACATCAACGTGCTGCCCGGAGACTTGATCACACACCAGAGCAAGGTCCCAACTCGTCTGAATCCGAGTTTCGGGGGCATTCTCTATGCCGATAACAATCGGTACGGGAATTACAATGGGGTCTTCTTCGATATTAAGGGCCGATTCTCGCGTGGGTTCCTCGATTTCTCTTACACGCGCTCCAGTTCGAAGGATGATGGATTGGCATATCCTACGCCGACGAATCCGGCGCAGTACTATGCACCGTCGACTTTCGATGTACCGAACCGCTTTTCTTTGAGCTTCAATTATTCGCTTAGAGGATTGAACGACGGCAAAGGAGCAGTCGGATACCTCACCAGCGGGTGGGGGGCGAGTGGTACGACCATCTTCCAATCCGGCTATCCGCTGATGGCGCGAAATCTTAATTCCTACAATCCGATTTGCGCTGACACGTCGGCGACCGCTGCCCCATGCCCATCCCAGGCAAATCCCGCGGTAGGTTACGCACCGGGGAGCGGTGACTACAACGCCGACGGTAACAACCTTGATTATCCCGACGCGGTCAGCTACCGTCAGTTGACGGACAACAAGGCATGGTTGACAGGGGCGATTCCCGCAAGCGATTTTGCCGTGCCCACATTTGGGCAAGGTGGGAATGAGAAGCCATACCAGTTCCGTGCACCAAACTTCTTTGAGACAAACGTCAACTTCTACAAAGACACGCGCATCACGGAGCGCGTAGCCTTCCAATTCCGGTTTGAGCTCTTCAACATCTTTAACCGGGCAAACTACGCGAACGTGGATGACAACTTGCCGGATTCATCGTTCGGATTGGCAACAGCCTCGCATGAGCCGCGATTCTGGCAGCTTGGAGGCAGGATTTCTTTCTGACACAGGGACAACATCAACCAACCAACCCGGCCGCCTCGCCAGAAGCGGCCGGCCCTCTTTTGTACGCCGTTGTGAATGCCGCGTTTGATCTCGGTGACTGGGCCTACGAGTTGGATTGCTTCGATTAGTATGTACGTGGCGCGTTCGAATGTTGTGGAGCATTGGACGCCAACTACAATCTTGGGCCCATACCATTCAAAGCGATTTCAATGGTTGCGAAGCTGGCGGATGTTTCTCTGCATCGTCAGTCTGTTGCTTCCTTCTGCCTTCGGCCAGAGTCCGAAAGGCAGAGTCGACGAGATTGCGACTGCGCTCCAATCCAAGAACTTTGATCGGGCTCTTGAACTTTTGCACACATCCCTACAGGAGATGCCATCGAACGGCGAACTCTGGGCGATGCAGGGAGCAGCGTATGCCGGGCAAGGAGATCCGAAACGAGCAGTCGCCTCTTTCCGACGAGCGCTAGAGCTCTCGCCAGACAACATTCCTGCTCTTCATGGTGCGATCCAAATCGAATACGACAACGGTGATGCGGCTGCGATCCCTCTATTGCAGCATTTGCTGAAGCTCCGGCCCGAAGAATCAATGAGTCATGCCATGCTGGCCGTCTTGGAATACCAACAGGGGAAATGCTCTTCTGCCATCGTTCATTTCGAGAAGGCTGGTTCGTTGTTCGATCAACAACTGCCCGCCCTTCATGCCTATGCGACCTGTTTGGTGAGACTTCGCCGGCTGGAAGCCGCAGCGGATGTTTTGCAGCGAGCCCTATCGCTTAACCCAGACGATCAGCGCGAGCGACAGCTTTTGGCTTGCCTGCAACTCATGATCAAGAAGCCTGAGGACGCACTTACGACTCTAACGCCGCTGCTTGCGGGCGATCATGTGGACTCTGGAACGTTGGAACTTGCGTCCGGAGCATATGAGGATACTCACAATACGGAGAAGGCGGTGGATGCCCTGCGGCAGGCGATTTTGCTTGATCCGCAGAATGTGCAGTTGTATGTGGATTTTGCTGCGTTGTCAGCCGCGCACCAATCGTTTCAAGTTGGAATCAATGTGGTGAACGACGGGATCGGGCTACAGCCAAAAGCGGCTGCGCTATATTTTGCCCGCGGAATGTTGTATGTGCAGTTGTCCGATTATGAGAAGGCACAAGCCGACTTCGAACGCGCATACGAGCTGGATCCAACTCAATCGTTGACCACCGCCGCCCAAGGCCTGTCAGCAGTCCAGCAAAATGATCTGGACGGCGCGCTCACAACCGTTCAGCAAAAGCTGGCGAGCCGGCCGAAGGATCCGATATTGCTTTATCTGCAAGCCGATGTTCTTGTGCAGAAGGGAGCAGAGCCCGGCAGCCCAGAATTTCAAACCGCGATGCGTTCAGCCAAGACCGCAGTTGCGCTGCGCCCAACCCTCGGACCGGCTCGGGCGGTGCTCGCCAAACTTTACATTCAAGCAGGGGACTATCCTGAGGCCGCTGTCCAATGCCGAAAAGCATTAGAGATTGACCCTAAAGATCAAACCTCGCTTTATCATCTCATTCAGGCGCTGCGAAAGGGCGATAAGCAGAATGAGATTCCTGACCTGCTGAAACGCCTTGCTGTTCTTCGCCAGGAAGCCAGTAAAGAAGAAAGGGAACAATACCGCTACAAGCTGGTGGAAGGCGACACTCAGTCTCGGCAATGAGTGTTGCCGATTCCCTAACAGGCTGCGGAAAAAGTCCATCAGCCAGCCAACTACGACCACTGGGGCTAAAAGCCCGTAGTGAGTTCAAGTCAGTTACGCGGCCCTGAAGGGCCGCTCTTCCACGCTACTCCCAGCGTTCTCGACTTTTTTCGCAACCTGCCAAGGAGTCGCGACTTACGACTTTAGCAACAAGTAGGTGCTGTAGTTCTCCTTATCGATGTTCATGAACGGCCGCATGGTTACACCGCTGCCATCCGCGGCATTGGCCAGCCAATCACCTTTCGCGTTGTTGGCTGGCCTTGCCTGTAACAGGGCGTTTCGCTCGACGGTTGGTTGCGAATCGGCGACGGCAAACAAGACAACTGGACCATTCAATAAGGCGACGAGATTCGGGTGGTTGGCGTCGACAGTCTCAAGACGTAGAGGCATTGGCAGCTCCAGTTCGATCCGATCGCCGTCGCTCCATGTGCGCTTGATCGCCGCGAACGTTCCTGGTTGCACCGACTCGGAAGCACGTTTGCCGTTGACCGACAGCACTGCGTCGGCAGTCCATCCGGGAATGCGGACATGAATCGTGAAGTCAGACGGTTTCGTCGCTGACACTTGCATCTTGACCGTGTTCGCAAGCGGATAATTTGTCTCTTGCGTCAAGCCATAGTGGCCGCCTCCGTCCGTCCACTGGACTTTGGAGGGCGTGAACAGGTTCACGCACACTCCGTCCGCCGAGCGGAGATAAGTGCTGATGTGGTAGTCGGCCGCCAACTGGGGGAATGTTCCTGAACAGCACGGCCATTTTTGTCCGTACCAGACCTTTTTTCCGGTGTTGGCATAGTCGGAATAGTAGAACGAGGTGCCATCGGCTTGAATCGGCCAAGCTCCCAAAATTGTGTTGTAGAGGATGCGCTCCATGCTGTCGCCGTATTTCGAATCCTTCGTGACGCGCAACAGATAGCGTGTGATCTTGAAGTGGCCGTAAGCGCCACACGGAGTTTCGAAGCTGGCGTGGGAGTCAGTCAGGCTGTTTCCGAGTTGTCCGGTTCCGGGCTCGCCGAAGCTCTCGTTGGGACCCCATCCGCCGGTCGCGAAGCTCTGCGTTGTTTGCAGCATTTCGAAGCCATTCTTGGCTGCGCGCAGGTGCTTCTCGCTTCCCAGAGTAATGTATGCCTGCATGGCGGAGCTGAAAGCATTCACATGGCTATAAGCGTGCTCGAAGGGCAACACGTTGTTGCCCTGAGACAGCGGGTTGAAGTAGGTATCGTCTTCCAGATATTTCTTGGCCATCTCACGATAAAACACGTTGCCAGTGCGTTGATACGCGAGGAAGAGATTCTCGGGTAGTGTGTAGGTCTCATCCCACGTGTACGCAGTGTCTTTGTGCGGACGGGATCTCTGCTCCTGGCGCGAGAGAGCTTTTTCGGGCAGATACGGGATGATTGCGTGCGTGAGTTTGTCGTGAATCTGCATCGCCAATGGATCGCGCGCATATTCGTGGGCATCGATCAGGCCGCAGGATAGTTTGTCGTAGGTGTAGGCGGGGAGCCGGTAGTCCACGAAGAACTTGGCTTTCGGGTCGAGGGTCTCGCCATAGCCTTTTACCAGGCGGTTGATCTTCGCGCGAGTCTCCTCAGAACCAGTGACGGCGTACGCTCGTGCCAGTCCGGATACGTATTGCCCGAAACTGTGGCCGGGAATGAAGCCGTGAAAATCGTTATGTTCAAGACTGAATCCGCCAATGTCGTACCAGCCGCCCATATCTGCGCCGGGCGCGGGCAGTCCAGCCATCTGGCGAAAGACTTTCAGCATGCTGTCATCGTCCAGATGAAGGAAGCGAGCATGATTTTCTTCGAACTGGCGCTTCATCGGACCATCGAGCAACTGGACGTCGGAGTAGGGAAAGGTCGCCAACGCCGGGGTAATTACGACCGAGCCCTTAAGTTCCCGGGAAGAAGCCCAAGCGGGAAGGGAAGTGACAGCGTATGCCGAAGCGGTGATCGCCCCTGCGGACACAAGAAAACTACGACGCGTAACGGAAGAACTCATGCGAATCCTCCAGTTCTGGGAAACGTTTTCTCAATTTTGGTGGAGCGATCCAGCTTTGTCAATTACCCGGATCACATTTATGCACAGCAGCGGTGATGCTACTAATGCGCGAGAGCACCCTTGAGTGCGTCTTCAATTTCCTGCAGTTCGGCGGATTGAAGCCGGAACTGTCCCGCACCGACAATTCCAGCGACCTGCTGTGGGCTGCGGAACCCGACGATCGCACCCGTGACGGCCGGGTGATGCAGAGTCCACGCGATCGCTACTTCGCCCGGCGTGCGTCCATGTCGCTTACCGATCGCGCGCAGAATTTCGACCGCTTGCAAGTTTTGCGACAAAGCAGGTTCTTTGAAGCCCGGCAGATTGCGCCGCCAATCCTCGGGCAGGAAGTTGGCGACTCGTTCTCGAGTCATCGATCCGGTGAGCAGTCCGGCGTACATCGGCGAATAGACGATCACTCCGATGTTCTGGGCGAGGCAGAAGGGAAGAATATCGTGCTCGATGTCTCGCCTCACTACGGCGTACGGGGGCTGTAACGATGTGATTGGAGCGATGGCCTGGGCGCGTTTCATCTGCGCTACGCTGAAGTTTGAAACGCCGATATATCGAACCTTGCCTTCCTGCTTCAATTTGGCCAGTTCTGACCAACCTTCTTCAATGTCTTCGTCCGGCTCTGGCCAGTGGATCTGATACAGATCGATAACGTCGGTTTTCAACCGGCGCAGGCTGGCCTCGCACTCGCCACGGATTGAGGCTGCTTTGAGCGATGCTCCGATCTTTCCTTTCTCGTCCCAAACGCGCTCGCATTTGGTGAAGATGTACGGTCGAGGTGTGCGTCCCTCGAGAGCGCGAGCGACCATTTCCTCGGAGTGGCCCAGACCATAGAGAGCGGCGGTGTCGATCCAATTCATTCCGTGGTCCAGAGCAGTGTGGATCGCAGGAATCGAGTCGCTGTCGTTCTGCGGACCCATGCTTCCGTCCCAACCGCCACCGCCAATCGCCCACGCGCCAATCCCTATGGGAGTGATGTAAAGGCCGCTATTGCCAAGTTGACGCTTTTCCATTCCCGTGTCCTCGTTTCGCTCCGACCAACAAGCTACACGATTTGCCCGTCGGGCGGCCAGTGTAATCGCTTACTTCAAACGAGTTCAATCGTGCGCCGACCGCTAAAGCAGACGCTGAGGTAATGTCGTTTAGAGTTGAACCTGTGGCCCATCGTCGGGGAGAGAATGATGTTAGCGCTTATGTTTCATGCGGGTGGGAATCCATAAGCCTCGCGGTCGTATTGAGCGAAAAATCCTTGACAAGGATTTGCCATCAGAATATAACCCGTTTTGTTATAAAGAAAGCGTTTACTGGAGTGGCCACCGTCCGGGCTATCTCATCTTTTTTAAAGCACTCGGGAGAATCAGTCTTCGTCCGCGAGTCGAAACTCGATCCTTGTCACCACCTTTCCTTAGTCGGAGGACTTCGCAACAGCGCGGCTTATGAATCAATTTTCCAGTACCAGGCGACATTTTCTAAAACAGTCTTTAATTGCCGGCATGGCATGTTCAGCAAACGCGCTGATAAGCGGGCCTATGGCGTTCGCGAAGAGCGCTCTTGGGCAGGGTGCAGCTTCGGCAAAGTCTGCGCAGATTTATGTCGACACGCGACGAACGATTTCTCCAATCGACAAGAATCTTTTCGGATCTTTCCTGGAGCACCTTGGCCGAGCCATCTACGGTGGAATCTACGATCCCGGCTCGAAGCTGGCAGACTCGAATGGCTTTCGCAAGGATGTGTTCAGCGAAATCCGGCAATTAGGCGTTCCGATCATTCGCTATCCAGGTGGGAACTTTGTCTCTGGCTACAACTGGCTTGACGGCGTTGGACCGGCGCAGAGTCGTCCGCGAGTGCTGGATAAAGCATGGAATACCATCGAATCCAACCAGTTCGGAACAAATGAATTCCTCGCGTGGTGCAAAGCTGCCGCTACGAAGCCGTTGATGGGACTGAATCTGGGAACGGGAACTCCCGAGGAAGCCGCCGCTCTGGTGGAGTACTGCAATGTAGATAAAGGAACCCGCTGGAGTGATCTACGCAGGCAGCACGGCGTAGCCGAACCGTGGAAGGTCCAACACTGGTGTCTGGGAAATGAAATGGACGGTCCCTGGCAGATTGGCCACATGACTGCCACGGAGTATGGCATGAAGGCGCAGGATGCAGCGCGTCAGATGCGGAACGTCGATCCAGACCTCAAGTTGATTGCTTGTGGATCCAGCGGTCCTCTCATGCCCACTTACCTCGAGTGGGATCGGGAAGTGCTCGAGCAGTGCTACGACTATGTCGATGGCCTGTCACTGCACCGCTATTTCGGAAACTGGGAGCGAGATAGCGGAAATAAGACGGAGAACTATCTGGCCTTGAATTTGAGCATGGAACGTCAGATTGCAGAGACGCTTGCTGTGTGCGATCTGGTTCGCGGTCATAAACGATCTCCGAAAAAACTCTGGCTGTCTTTCGATGAGTGGAACGTCTGGTATCGAACTACCGGGGGCGACGACGTTGATGGAAATCGGAAAGAAGCTCCGCACTTGCTGGAGGAGGTCTACAACCTGGAAGACGCGCTTCTGGTCGGAGGGCTGATTAATTCGCTGCTGCGAAACGCGGATCGAGTGAAACTGGCTTGCCTGGCGCAGTTGGTCAATGTGATTGCTCCGATCATGACCAATGCCGGCGGATTATTTCAGCAGACGATCTACTACCCATACAGCTGGGGAATTCAATACGCTCGAGGTGCTGTTCTGGATGTCTTAGTCGAATCGTCCACGTACGAGGTTGAGGGGCTCGATCAAGTCGGATACATCGATGTCGCCGGATCGCTGAATCGCGATGACGGAAAATTGTCTCTGTTCATTCTGAATCGTGATTTGTCGAAGTCGCACGACGTCGAGATTGTCTGGGAGGACGCTGCGCCCGGACGAGTCATTGCTGGATCGTTGTTAACCGGGAATGACCTGAAAGCGTCGAACAGTTTTGGAGCGCCAAAGAAGGTTGCACCGCAGAGCTTCACTGTTCCCGCGGCAACCGGTGGACGAACAAAGTTCGAAGTTCCAGCGCGGTCATACACAGTGGTTCAGTGGTCCCTATAAAGGAGAGCCTCCATGGCTGATAAAAGGCAAGTCTCCCGAAGGCAGTTCGTAACATCTGCGGCATCAGTGGCCGCTGCGGCTTCTATACCACTTCGCGCCCTGGGGCGAATTCCGGCGTCGGGAACGCCTGTTCAAAGCAACGCAAAGTTGACCGACTCACCAGGATGGAAGGATCAGGGCGTCGAGAATCTCGCAAAGTCTCCCCATGCCAAGCTGAGGGATATTCCTGTCCGAGCCGTAACGATCAACGGTGGATTCTGGGGCCCGCGTCGCGAGATCAACGTAACGAAGAGTATTCCAACGATGCACGACCTGCTGGAAGCCAATGGGCGCATGGATAATTTCCGCCGCGTGGTGGGAAAGAGTCAGGCTGCGCAGAAGGGTCCCGTGTTCTCGGATTCTGACGTTTATAAATGGACTGAAGCGGTAGGGTTCGTGCTGCAGTCAGGCGATCGTCCGGAACTCCGCGCCACCACAGAGAAAATGATCGATGAGGTGGTCGCCGTTCAGGAACCGAGTGGATATCTGAATACCTATTATCAGGACGACCGCAAATCACTGCGGATGCTCACTCAGACTCAGACCACCGGGCATGAACTTTACAACATCGGGCATATGCTTCAGGGCGCGATCGCTTACTATCGCGCTACTGGAGATCGGAAGCTACTCGATGCGGGTATTCGTTTCGTCGACGATTTCTTAATGCCGAATTATGGACCGGCTCCTAAGAAGCCAATCGTTTCCGGCCACCCGGAAATCGAAATGGGTCTGATCGAGCTTTATCGGATCACCGGTGACAAACGCCAACTTGATCTTGCTGGGTACATTCTGGGGGGAGACTCTCGCCTCGATTTGCCGGAGCGGCGGACGATCTACATGTTCAGCGGAACGCCATTTACTGAGCGGACGAAAATGCAAGGCCATGCGGTGCGGGCGATGTATGCGTGCTGCGGCGCGACCGATTACTACATGGAGACCGGTGACCCGAAGTACTGGCAGACGCTAAATACTCTCTGGAATGACATGACCAGTACGAAGATGTACATCACCGGCGGAGTCGGTTCGCGGTCTGATGGAGAAGCATTTGGGGACGCGTACGAGTTACCGAACTTCCGTGCCTACGGCGAAAGCTGTGCTGCCATCGGCAACATGATGTGGAATTGGCGCATGCTGGCGGTTACGGGCGATGCGAAGTTTACGGATGTGATTGAGCGCGCTCTCTACAACGGAATCAATTCCGGCATGTCTCTGGACGGCACTCTGTATTGTTATCGAAATCCCTTAGCGTTTGATCCGTCGACAGGCGACAAGATACGTAATCCCTGGTACGACGTGACTTGCTGCCCACCGAATCTGGAGCGCACGTTCGGATCGCTTCCTGGTTATTTCTACTCCACGAGTGCCGACGGAATTTATGTGCACCTCTACGACGACTCCGAGCTTAACTGGCACCTTGAGAATGGAGTGGGGCTCAAAGTGACGCAGAAGACGAACTATCCGTGGGATGGCGCGGTGGACATTGCGGTTGAGCCTGCGTCATCTTCCGAGTTCACTTTTTATGTGCGGATTCCATCCTGGACTGATCGTGCGCAAGTTTCTGTTAACGGAAAGGAAGTCAGCGGTGCGACTCCAGGACAGTATCTGCCGATCAAACGCATATGGTCGGCGGGGGATGTTGTTCAGCTCAAGCTGAATGTAGTGCCGCAGGTTGTGGAAGCGAACCCGCGCGTGGCCGATGACACTGGCCGAGTTGCGGTCCAGAGGGGGCCACTCATCTATTGCCTGGAGGAAATCGATCAGCCAAGCGGTATTCCTCTCAGCGAAGTGGCAGTGAATCCGGGCCGCCAACCGGCAGAACAATTTCAACCTGAGTTGAGAAAGGACCTACTCGGGGGGATGATTGTGCTGCATCACGACGGCGCAGTCTACGAGCGTGGTTCGGCGGAGAAACTGCTGTACTCGCAGTACAGAAAGGAATCCGACACGCGCAAGGTTCCGCTCACGTTCATTCCGTATTACGCGTGGGCCAACAGGCAGGCGACTTTTATGCAGGTCTGGAATTTGTTATTGCAGACCTAGAGTAACGAGCTTCACCAGGAGAGACTGAGCAGGGACAGGCCTTGCCGGGGCAGGTCAAATTCTATTTTGAGAATCCCTTGTTTGATCGAGACCCGTTCGGGCGCGGTCAGCAGCTGAAGCTGTCCTGCTTTCTGCAGTTCGTCTCTTTGACCTGTGGACAGGGCCTCCGGCGATCCCAGAGATTGCCACACTGCAAACGCATTGCTGTGGTGGGAATCCACACGGTAGTGTTTGAGGAGTCCATGCTTCACTTCAGACGGTAAGCTTTCGATCTCCAGGTCGATTGCCGTAGTTGGAGAAGAAATGTCGTCGTCATGGTAGTTCCACACCAGAACTTCAACTTCGTGTTCTTTGCGTGTAGCGATGGCGCTGACGTCGGGATTCTTACGGACTCCGCTCGTCACAACGTCGTCGCTGCGTAGTGCTCCGGAACTGCTTACGTCCACTCGCTCATTCCCGAGCAGATCTAACATCCGAAACGCGTTCAGCACCGGCTTATCGATGCCATTGGTGGCGAGTTCCCGGAACCCTGCAAAGGGTGGTTGATCCTCAAACTCAAAGGCCCAGGTAACTGCTCCCATGAAATTGATATGTTCCCGACGCGCGAGCTCGAGGATATGGTTCAGGACTTCGACTGTGTAAGCTCCATACAGGGGCCCATTGCGATAGAGGTTCTGCGGGTTTTGCTTCGCGGAGCAGGCGGCACAACCTTCCGGATCGGACTCGCCCAAAATAATAGGAGTGTGCTGCCATTCCGGAAATGACGCCACGATTCGAAATCCTTCCTGTATGGCGCCGAGTTGACGGCTGATTCCCATCTGCACGTGGTCGTCCAGCCATTTAGGCGATCCTTTGGGGTGAAAACTGATGAAGTCCAGACGCGCTGCATTCTTGCCGGTCGCGTAGTTTTTATCGTGCGCGCAGTGCTGTAGGAAAGCGCGCAGAAAGTCGGCAGCTTTCGCATTGCCGGGGCCAGTTGTGTCGGGTCCTCCGATTCGCGCTTCCGGGAGCGCACGAAGGACCGACTCCACTGTGTAGTCGTAAAGCTTGAAAAACTCATCCCGCGTTCCTTGCCAGTAACCAATGTCAGGTTCGTTCCATACTTCCCACAGCCACGTCTTTACTTCGGCATCACCGTAGCGCTGGCGAAGATGTTGAGCAAACTGAAAGACGAGATCTGCCCACTTCTGATAGTCCTTGGGCGGATAGGCCCATCCGGTAAAGATCCCGCCGACTGAGTTACTAGGGAAGGTGTGACGATATGGTTCCGGATGCACGGAGAGCGCTTCCGGCATGAAGCCAATTTCAATCAGAGGCTTCACTCCAGTCTGATGAAATGTGTCGAAGATGTGGTTGAGGATCGTCCAATTGTAGACAGGGTGTCCAGATGCATCCTCTGTGTAGACATTGGTCGAACCCCATTTCAGCGAAGCTGAGCCGTCTCCTGAAGTGAAGAGGTTGTGAACACGTACGTATGTCGGGGATGAGTCGAGAGCGGCCAGTTCGCCAAGCAACTTCTTTCCGTTTGGAGCGTAGGTATAGTTCGGCTCGTCGTAGCCAAAGTAGCTCCACACGTTGCGCCATGGAGTACCAGACCCGTTGAACTGAACACGGATGTCAACTCTGTCGCTTTGTTGTGCTGCGCACAGACACGTTGTGCCAAAGACTAGAAGAAGGGATGCTGCCGGAAACAGCAACGCTGTGGCGAGATGTCGACGGCACCTTGAGATCCAGTTGTTCATCACGGATAGAGTTGTCTCCACTCTTGCGATCCGGCGTTCTAGCGTGTGGAGAATTTGAAAACCGTTACGGTGTGATAGCGCTGGCCCGGCTTTAACTCCGCGGTAGGAAAGTCCGGATGGTTCGGCGAGTCCGGGAAGTGCTGCGTCTCGAGACATAGTCCCGCATGCAACTCATAAGCTCTTCCGCCCTTGCCCTTGATCGAACCATCGAGAAAGTTTCCACTGTAAAACTGGATGCCGGGCTGATCCGTTAGCACTTTCATTACGCGCCCCGTCGAAGGGTCGTACAATTCTGCGGCTTCTGCCAACTGTCCTTCAGGATGGTCAAGCACCCAGTTGTGATCGTAGCCGTGGCCGAGATGAAGTTGCTCATCGTTTTCGTTGATGCGGGATCCGATCGCCTTCGCTTGGCGAAAATCGAAAGGCGTGGACTGGACGGCTTTCAGTTCTCCGGTCGGGATCAGTCCCGCATCGACTGGAGTGAAGCGGGAGGCATGAAGTGTGAGTTCATGATTCAGGATGTCGCCCTGCTCAGCGAGATTGAAGTAGGAATGATTGGTCAAATTAATGACCGTGGGTTTGTCTGTCGTAGCAGAGTATTCGATGCGTAGATTGCCACCGCTGAGAGTGTATCGAACATGCGCGCTGAGATTTCCGGGAAAACCCTCCTCGCCGTCTTTACTGAAATAACTCAGCTCCACGCCGTTGCTGATGGGTTTCGCGTTCCACACGACGTTGTTGAAACCATGGGGTCCGCCATGAAGGGTATTCTCACCGTTGTTTTTTGGAAGAGAATAGTTCTTACCTCCCAAGGTAAACGTGCCGTGCGCAATACGATTTGCGTAACGGCCGATCAGCGCCCCAAAGAACGCATCCGAAGGACCGTTGAAGTTGCTCACATAACCGTCGACATCGTCAAATCCCAGAACGACATCTGCTACTTTACCGCTGCGATCCGGGGTTTTGAACGAGACCAGCACTCCGCCGTAGGTTGCGATGCGGGCTTCATGAGTTCCGTTACTCAACGTGAAGATTTCCACCGGCGTTCCATCTGGCGTCTTGCCGAATGGTTGCCGCGTGACCTTGGTTGCGGCTCTAACCAGCGGAGCGAAAAGAATGATGCCCAGAATTAATGCGAACAGTCGTGCAGCGGGCAGCTTGAGCATAGGGTCATTTACCTCCGCTTGGAGAGTTGTGCACCGACTCTGCTACCGCGATCAGAGCGGGCAAGACATTTCCGAGAGCATTTCCATTCCGTTGTCCCAACGTGAAATAGAGCTCTTTATATAGAGGGTAGAGTTTTCCATACGTCCGGGATTCGGATTCGTTGGGCATGAAAGTTCGATTTGGTGGACAGATTCTGTCTTGTGCTTCTTCAACGGTCTTGAACGTTCCAGCGGCCAGAAAAGCGAAAATGGCCGAGCCGAGGCTGACCACGCTCTTACTTGGCACCAGAACTGGACGTCCAAGCACGTTCGCATACACCTGGTTCAGAACGTCGTTCTTTTGCGGGATGCCACCAGCATTGATGACCCGCTTAATTTGCACTCCATGATCGGCCATCCGATCAAGGATTACTCTGGTGTGGAACGCGGTCCCTTCGATTGCCGCGAAGAGTTCGTCTTGAGCAGTGCTTTGCAGATTCCACCCCAGCGTAACTCCACGCAAATTGGGATTCACGAGGACAGTGCGGTCTCCGTTATCCCAGGTCATGCGTAACAACCCGGTTTGTCCTGCGCGATATCTCTTGAGCCCACTCGTCAATGTGCCGACGTCCGTTCCTGCGCGCACCGCGATCGAACTAAAGATGTCTCCCACGGCGGAGAGGCCGGCTTCAATTCCGGTGCGCAGTGGATGTACGCTGCCGTGGACAACTCCGCACACTCCTGGAACTAAATTCACTGACGGAGTAATACCAATGATGCAGGTCGACGTTCCGATCACATTGACCATGTCATCGGTTCGGCAACCTGCGCCGATCGCATCCCAATGAGCGTCGAAGGCGCCGACCGGAATCGGGATTCCTGCAGAAAGGCCGAGTTGTTCCGCCCAATGAGCGGAGAGTTTGCCAGCAATCTGATCAGAAGTGGCGTACTGACCATCGAGTTTAGCCCGGATCCCTTGAAAGAGAGGATCTACTTTGACGAGAAAGCTCTCGGGAGGGAGACCTCCGAGTTGCGCATTCCAGAGCCACTTGTGGCCCATGGCGCAGATGCTTCGCTTCACCTGCTTTGCATCAGTTATGCCGCTCAGGGTCGCGGCTACCATGTCGCAATGCTCAAAGGCTGAGACAAAGTCTGAGCGTTTGTCCGGGTTGTGGCGAAGCCAATGCAGGAGCTTGGAAAATCCCCACTCGGATGAATAGATTCCACCGCACCAATCAATCGCTTGCAGCTTCTCTCGGTGGGCTATTTCCGTGATCTCGGCAGCTTCACCCTTGGCGCGATGGTCGCACCACAGGTAATACTCACCGAGGGGCTGCAGATTCTGCCCCACGGGAATGACCGATGAGCCGGTGGTATCGAGCGCGATAGCCAGTACTTGATCGCCGCGAACGCCGCTCTTCTTCAGGACGTCACGGGTCGCCAGAGCGAGCGACTGCATATGGTCCTGATGCGATTGAGTGGCATACTCAGGATCCTCGCGCTTTCTGTGCAGTGGATATTCCGCAGTTGCAGACTCGATCAATCCCCGGTCGCTGTCGACGAGGGAAACACGAACGCTTAGAGTTCCAAAATCTACTCCAGCAACGATCGCCATCAGCAGGCTCCGTGGGTACAGTTGGTGAAAAAGCGTGCAAAGTCCCGGGTCGCTATATATTTCGAGTCATTTCTCATCAAGGGATCCGCAAGGGCACTGTGAGTAATCGTTTTCCTGAAGCACCTACATTAGTCCGCCGCCTTGTGAAATGCAACCATTTCAAAGCACATGCCGAAGGCGTCTGAGAGCTGATATTTCAGTCAACGGCTGGTCTAGTGAGAACAAGTCAGCGGGCGGGTGTGCCGGGAATCCTCCGCGGGGGGATGCGGTTGGCTTTCGATTGCGTGGCTGCGCCATTTCCACTAGCAGCAAGAGCGGTAGACCGGCGGAGCACCAGATTCGTCATCAACTCGTACTTATGGTGCTCGTCGGATCGAGGTTCGTCGACTTCGTTCAACAATGCTTTGAATGCGATCTTTGCCAGTTCATGCTGCGACATTTGCACGGTCGTTAATGGTGGGATCGTGAACTCAGCCAGGTGAATGTCGTCGAATCCAACCACGGACAACTCGTCGGGAACTTTGACGTTCAGCTCATACGCTTCACGCATCACGCCGATGGCCGTCATATCGTTTGAACAGAGAACAGCGGTTGGTGGCTGATCGAGAGCATGAAGTTCCCGGAAGGCTTTCATTCCGCCTTCCATCTTGTGATCCCCGACGGCGATCAGGTCCGCGGAAAGTCCAATTTCCGTCATCGCAGTCTTGAATGCATCACGGCGGGCAGCAGCGGACTTCAGGTGTTGTGGTCCCGAGATAAACGCAATTCGCGCATGGCGCAAGGCCGCCAGGTGCTGCACGGCCTGCCGGATTCCGTTCAGGTAGTTGATTCGGATATTGGCGATTCCAGGGACATCGGGACCGACGTCTACGAACACGAGAGGGACCTTCCTATCCCGAAGGTGCTCAATGAGAGACTCCTCCATACCGAAGGTTAAGATCGCCACGCCATCGACCCGGCGTTCAATCATTCTTCTAACAGAGGATTCCATCCGCTTCGGGTCGTGCACGGTGGACGTCAGCAGGATCTCGTAATTGTTTTCGACGGCTAGATTCTCGAAGGTTTGAACAATCTCGGGGAAGAAGGGGTTCGTGATTTCGGAAACGATCAATCCAAAGATGCGGCTTCGGCCCAGGACAAGGGCACGAGCTTGGGTATTGGGATAGTAGCCGAGTTCGTCCACAACTCTCCAGACACGCTTTGCGAGTTGCGGATCCACCGTCGGGACACGGTTTATTGCCCTGGATACAGTTGCGGTGGAGACTTTGGCCCTCCGGGCGATCTCACGAATGTCCATGGGGTTACGGGGAAGGACTTACGCGCGATCATATTACCACAGGTTTTGTTCACTGCGGAAAACGTTTTCCATGCATCCCGCCCCGGCGCGTCACTGACCTGCGGCGAGTTGTAGCCAGGTCGTTCCAGTACCGAGCGGGACTCCATAGGAGCCTCTCTCGGAATTCAACCGAGACTTCGGGAGATAAGTACCCACACCACTAAGCTTTGCCGGTTGCTCGATTCGTAACCTAGCCTCGCGTGTGGACTCGTTTGATCTGGAGAGTCCGACACGCACAATGCCCGTATTGGGATCCAACTCGAGAGCATCGAAAGTGCCTGCCTCCAAAGTCAGCCACAAACCAAGTGGGGCCACAAAAATTCGCTGGCGCGACGAGTCGCGTGGTGTGACCGACACCGCTCCGTCCCGCATTTTCACGTTTCCGCCAAACGCTACCCATCCGTATTCGGGATGATTTACGAGATACGTGGCCGTATTCCAGGCGTGGCCAAAGAAATTTGGACCGTAATCTCCGGTGTAAGGATCGGGCTTTAGCATGTCGGGGAAGGAGTGGAAGGCGGCCGCTGCGAATCCTTCTTCGTCAATGTCGGTGAGGGCTCCCATCGTTCCGCCGTACCCAACTCGCAGGAGATAGAAGTCGTCGGGATGCTCGCGGAACTCCGAGAGCAGCGGAATTGCGTTGAGGCCTGAACCATAGTGGTGAAGTTGGCGCTCGAGCCGGCGATCTTTCGCGGCAAAGATGAAGTCCCAGTAGCGCCGCGCGCTGCCGTTGTAGCCCCAATGCGGGATTGCCGGATCATAGCCGAGGATCGCGTTCAGGGTTACCTCAGCCTTATCGTTGTAGCCGAAATATTTCGTCCACGCATATACCTCTTCTTGCCCAGTGGAATCCCATGGCATCTCGCTTCCGAAGGGATACGCCTCGCTCTTCCAGCGATCAGCGCGGGATCGCATTTTGCTTTCGAGCGCATCCGCCTGCTCCTTCATGTTTTCGCGCTTCAGGTCTTCCTGGATCGCGACAAAGATCGAGCCTTCCATCTGTCCGAATACAGAAAGGTCCTCGGCGTACTTGGTCATCGCCATCGATGTCTCATATGCCTGATTGAGGTACCAATCCCAACTATGATTCGTGACCAGCCCTTGATGGTTACGAGCCAGGCGATAGAGGACCCAATACGCTGCGGCTACATGTGGGTAATCGTACGAACGGTCAACGGCTTCCGACGCTTGCTTGTTCCAACTAGTCCAGGACTTCCAATCGAAGTTGCTGTTGTAATAGTTGGGGGGCATCTGGTCGGGCTGATAGTAAAAAAGGCTCTTGCGGACTCCGTAGCCGTGTGGACCCTCCTTCGACTGCAATACTCCCCAAAGGACGTTGTCTACGAACTGCTGGATCTTGATCAATTCATCCTTGTCCGGTTGGACGAACTCTTTCATCAACGCGGCCAGCCAGGATCCCGCACCGCCTTCATCGCTCAGACCAGCAATCCAGACTCGACTATCTTGCAACACCACCTGATTGACTTCTCGATCGTACGTGATCGCGGAAGGCGCACGATGGAATGGATCATTCGAGTCAGTGATCCATTGGCGGGTTGTGAGAAAGCGACCCATGTCATCGACAGCTTGCGTCGAGGGCTTGATCACGAAGTATTGAATGACTTGTTTTGTGCCGTCAGTGTACGTGACCGTCAGGCGAGAGCGTCCCCAGGTTTTCCCGCGGAGTGTGTAAGCTTTCTGTCCATCCCGCGTGGGTGAATCTTCGTGAATCTCGATCGCTGACGCTGGTTCGACCTTCAGCGAGGAAACAGGCTCGCTGTACTTGAGGAACAAGCGGCCTTCGATGTCCTCGGGAAGCACATATCCAGGAATTCCAACCGCAACGGGCCTGTGATTTTCCGCTAGAGTTGATTCGATGTGGCGAATGGAGTCAGACAGTACGAACTGGAGTCCATATGTTTTCGATTCACCCGGCTTTAGCGTGACGCTGGTTGGAGGGTTCCACGGCTGAGCGTTGCGCCATTCATTTTCAGCGTAGGCCTGACTGTGCACCATCCATTCGTAGAAGCCTTCGAACGTGATGCCTCGGGGAGTGGGATCGGTGAAGACAGGCTTAGCTCCCCACGGTGGTCCTTTGTGATCGAGGATTGGGTTATACGCTTCGAACGGGGTCTTGCCTTCTGGAATCACAAGCAGTGCTGGACCGTGACCATTCAGCCTTGTGACCTGGAGGTAGCCAGCGTCTTCACCGATGTAGGGATCATAAAACGAGCAGATCGCGTGGGCTTGTTCCAGAGTTCTGTCGTTGAGAACGTTGTTGAAGATCATCGGGATCCCGAGCGCCCCGATCTGCACCAGCTTTTCGGATTTGTTCTTGAGCAGGAAGCGCAGGGTGAGTTTTCCATTTTCAACGCTCCAAGTCCTCGTAATCTGAAGCGGAATGTCTGCTGGTAGTGTTGGTGCCAGATCTGAACTGGCCAGCACGCTTCCTGAAGATGGCAACTCGCGAACTGGGGTTCGTGCCGCCGCACTCGAATAGTGGGCCCAATCTCCCGAACCCTGTGTCCGCAGACGCAGCGTGAGATCACCTAAGTGAAAGTATCCGTTTTGTGAGCGGGCAACCAGCAAATCTCCAGGAGTAAAGTCGAAGCCGTCGGCGCCTTTGGGCTTTAGGACAGCGACCGTTTGCGATGACCGCACCAGGCTAAGGGTGAAATCAGGAGTTTCATAGTTAGCGATCCCTTGCTCCAGCATCGGCCCCGGCACAGGAGGTTTCTTCTCCTCCGGCTTTTGAGCCGAAGCAGTTGCAACCACGGCTGGCAGAGCAAATATAAGGACGGAGAACAAAATATTTTGCAACGATCGGCTACGCCTCACCTGATCATTCCTCATTTCTTGCAGAATTATTGGTTCGAGCGCGATGAAAACTTGCTGACGGCGGAGAAATCTTCATCGCCATAGCCTTCATCAACGGCGGTCTCAAAAATCGAACGCGCCGCCGTAACCGTCGTCAGCGCGACGTCTCTCGCGGATGCCTCTTGCAGAGCGTAGGACAAGTCTTTAGCCATCCAACGCAATGCGAAATTAGGGGCGAAATCGTTGTTAACCACGCGATCGGCCACGCGCTTGACGATACCGCTTCCTGGTGCACCGCTAGTCAAGATCGATAGGGCTTTCACGCGGTCCAGATCGCTGGCTTCTATGAAGCGCAACGCCTCAGCCAGTGATGCGGCCTGTACACCGCAAACAAAATTGTTCACGAGTTTCATCAGCGCCCCGCTGCCATTCGGGCCGAGGTGAATCGTCTCTCGTCCCATCACGGAAAAGACCGGTTGTGCTGCCACGACGTCAGCGGCAGATCCGCCCACAAGAAACGTCAATTCGCCGGAGGCGGCATGGGGCCTGGTGCCGGTCACGGGAGCATCCAGAAACCGGCAGCGATGCCGAGCTGCATTTGAAGCAAGTTCGTGAATCCAGCCAGCGCTGAGGGTGCTGCATTCGATCAGAAGGGAATTTACTGTTGTTCCGGCAAGTGCGCCCTGCTCCCCGAGCCAAATGCTATGAGAGGCTTCATCGTTGGCGACCATGCTGATGATGATTTCCGAACGCGCCGCGGCCTCTCGTGGCGTAGTGACGGCTGTTGCGCCTTGTTTGACGAGAGGAGCGCATTTCTCCCGGTTGCGGTTGTAGACAGTTAAAGGGAAACCGGCGGAAACCAAGCGCCCGGCCATGCCAGACCCCATGATGCCCAGTCCGAGGATTGCAACAGATGGTTTCGACATGTTTCTTATCCAAGTGGTACTACGTTCATGATTGCAGGCGTTGCTCTGTCGATGCACACAGGATTTCGTAGAGGCCTGCCATAGCCCTCGACAGCGACCTGCATCATGTCGCCGTCCGCTAGACGAATGTTGTCGCTGAAGCTCAGGCAATCCGTTCCAAAGAAGTGCACATGCACGTCACCTCTTCTACGGTGCGCCTGGTACTTGAAATGGTGATGCTCGATGTTCGCGAGGCTGTGACACATTTCGGAGTCACCGCTGCGGAAAGTTTTGGTCCAGAGGGCCTTCCCGTCACGCTCGATTGTCACAACAACTGGTACCGATTCAAACTCCGGGTCGAGCACTAACTCCGGCCCGAGTGCACAAGAGCGAAGTTTGGAGCCGGCCAAATTAAGGTAATTCTTCTTTTCGAATTGATGATCTGAAAATTCATTTCCTGCGGCGAGGCCAAGACGGTAAGGCTGACTGTTCGGCCCGATCAGATACACGCCTGCGATCTCGCCCTCTTCTCCGCCATCTTCGGCGTAGCAGGGGATGTCGAGCGGTTCGCCGTGAGCGCGCAAGATGCAGCCGCTTCCTTTATAAAACCACTCTGGAGGGGTACCGATATGGCCCGCCACGGGGCGACCGCCTTCCACGCCCCAGCGAAACATCTTCATGCTGTCGGTGAGGCTTTCTTCTTTTGTGGCGTGCATCGACTGCCGGTTCCGGGCGCTGCCAAGATGGGTGAGTCCAGTTCCTGAAATGAGGCATCGGGCGGGTTCCTCCGGTTGATCGATTGCCGGAAGCAACTTCCATTCCGACTCGCCGCGATAGATCGGGTCGTAGTCGATCGCGTCGTGCCTCGCACGTTGTCGCGCGATGTCACTCAACTTTTCTCCAGCCTCGATCGCGATGTGTGCCAGTTCATAAATCGAGCGGCAGGAATCCAACAGGCGAACTCCGGGCTCTTCGACTAGAGCAACTCGCCGATCCTGGTCCTTTTTGATTTGAATCAGTCGTGTCATTCCGTTGCCGGCATTACTCGATGATCTCGAATTGCTTGAGCCCAGATTCATTGATCGTGAGTCCGAGGCCGGGCGTGTGGTCATCGAGATCGATGCTTCCATTTACAGCTTTCGGCTCGCCGTCGAAGATGTACCAGAACAGCTCGTTTCCGACTTCAACGTCGACCACAGGGAAATACTCCGCCATCGGCGAATTAAAGCTGGACATCACCAGATGGTAGTTGTGCATTTGTCCTGCATGCGGAACCACAGGGACGGAGTAAGCCTCGGCGAGTGCGGCGATCTTCCTCGCCTGCGTCAAGCCGCCCACGCGGTTGGTATCAAATTGGATGTAGTCCAGGGCATGTGCTGCCAGCAGTTCTCTGAAGCCGTAGACAGTGAACTCGTGTTCGCCGCCGGCAATCGGGATTCGTCCGTAAGACTTCAGTTCGGCGTAACCATGGATATCGTCTGGTACCACTGGCTCTTCAAGCCAGCGAAGATGGAACGGTTCAAGTAGCGGTAGCATTCGCTTGGCGTAATCGAGGGTCCATCCCATGTAAGCATCTGCCATTACATCGATTTCATCGCCCACTGTTTCCCGCACTGTCTGTACCAGTGCAATATTCTTCTGCATGCCCAGAGCGCCATCGGCGGGCCCCCAACCAAAGCGCAGCTTCATCGCTTGATAGCCCTCACTCTTGTAGCGACTGGCCTCTGCTGCCAATTCCTTAAGTTCCACGCTATAAAGACGGGACGCGTAAACGGGAATGCGCGCTTTCGTCCTGCCGCCAAGCAGCCGAAAGACGGGCTGTTTGGCCGATTTTCCAATTAGGTCCCAGAGCGCGAGATCCACGGCGCTGATCGCAACCATGCCGATTCCCTTACGCCCGAAAGCCATGGTTTTGCGATACATGAGTTGCCAAAGACGTTCAACGTCCCAGGGAGCCTGGCCGATCAGGAGCGGCTTGAGATGCAAGTCGACGACGTGCTTCGTAACTTGTGGGGAAAGAGCCGCATTGCCGACGCCGACATGTCCGTCGTCGGTGAAAATCTCGACGATCAGCCAATCGTGGAACTTGAACGTTGGCATCGAGGCATCGGGCAGTTCGAGAAGGTCCATCGGATTCGTGCAGAAGTGCGGCGGGAGCGGGACGGTTTTTCCGCGCCAACGAACGACTCGAGTTCGAACTTCGTTAACTCTCAATGCGCAGCCTCGTAGTCGAGCGACTTCAAGTTCAGGGGATCAACTGCAGGAACGCAGACGAGAATGATCAGAAATGCAATCACATGAAGCATTCCGGCGAGAGCGAACACTGTGCCGTAACCCATTCCATGATCCAGCAAGTAACCGACCAGTTCCCCAAAAGCGATTCCTCCCATCGCACCACCGAATCCAACCAAACCCGCGACGGAGCCCACGACCTCCTGCGGAAACAGGTCGGCCGGCAAGACCATCACGAGAGTGGACCAGGACTGCTGCCCGAAATACGCAACGCAGAAGAGCGCGATTGCCCAGGAAACGTCGACGTGCGGAATCAAAATGACGAAAGGCATTAGCGCAGCGCTGAGCCCGAGTGCAGTTTTTCGTGCTGCGCCGAGCGAAAACTGACGACCTACCAGGTAGCTGGAGAAACTCCCTCCTAACAAACAGCCGATGCCAGCAGCCGCGCTTGGCATCCATGCAAAAGCGCCTACCGCCTTAACATCAAAGCCGCGCGCGTCGTACAAATACTTCGGGAGCCAGAAAAGGTAGAAGAACCACGCTGCGTCGCTCAGGAATTTGGCTGTGATCAATCCCCAGGTCTCACGAATGGTGAACAAGTAAGTCCACGGCAAAGCTTGTGTTTTGGCGTTGGGCTGCCCAAAAGAAGGATGGTCGACCGCAGGCTTTTGAGGGAAATGTAATAATGTCCAGCCGATCGTCCAAAGCAAGCCAAAACTACCTGTCACTACGAAGATCCATCTCCAATTTGCGTAGAGGATGATTGCCGCGATCAGAGGCGGAGCAATTACTGCTCCCACGGAAGTGCCGGCATTGATGATTCCCATCGCCGTGGCGCGTTCTCCCGCGCGAAAGAATTCCGCGACTGCGCGTGTTGCAGCAGGGAAGCCACCACCCTCGCCCATCCCAAGCAGAAAACGGCTAACCATCAAGAGAGCGAAACTAGTAGCCAGAGCATGGCTCGCACAAGCGAGCGACCAGAACAGCATGATTACAGTGAAGCCGCGACGTGTGCCCAACAGGTCAACCAACTTGCCTCCACCCGCATACATTAGCGCGTAAGCAAACAAGAATGCAGACTGGAGGGCAGAGAACTGAGCGTTGCTCAGCGGTATGTCCCGACTGATCGAGTGAACGGCGACAGGCAAGGTCTGGCGATCGAGATAGCTTATGGCGATGGCGAGGCTGATCAGGATCGCGAGTTGCCACCGCACTGTCTCGTCCGCCCTTTCTCCGAAAATCTAAATCGAAATCGAGGCATTATAGCGCTTATTCGGGTAAGCGTTTACTCGCCTGCCCGCCTTCCGCTACAATCCGATGCATTTCCAGGAATTCGACCCCAATGAACGAGAGCTGCTGTAAATGACCTCCCAATGGAACCGTCGAGACGTACTTCGAGGACTATCAGCAATGTCCGCTGCTGCATGCGTTCCGCTGAGCAAGGCTGCAGCTACAGACCAAGTAAATCCTCAGATTGAAATCCTAGTTACATCCGTGAGTGAACATACTCTGAGGCTGAGCCTTGTTCCGACAGTCAGCGCCGCCTCGAAGGCGATTCCAGCCAATGGAGCGCTCATCAAAGAGTCTTGGGGTACTCCGATTCGAGCAAGTCAGAACGGAGGGCATGACATTGGAGTTGGTAAGTTCCGGCTCAAGATTTTATGGAGTCCGATTAACATCGCGATTGCCGACGCGCACGACAAGCTGATTCAACAATTTGAGTGGGACGCGAATACCGGGGCGCTTTCGTTTCTGACGGGAACAGGCCCTCTCCTCGGCTTGGGCGAAGGCGGACCGCAATTCGATCGACGCGGGTCGATCGATGCGATGCGCAGTGGGCAAGGTGGATACAAGCTCGCGACCCATGGCGGGCGGGTTCCCATCCCATGGATCATCAGCACATCAGGGTGGGCAATCTTCGTCCATCAGCCATTCGGTACGTTCGACTTCACCGGGCCCCAAAGCAAATTTCTGCCGAAAAGTCACGATGCTGCACTTCCGCTCGATCTTTTTCTGGTCGCTTCTACTGAGCCAGCCACGCTCATGAGTGAGTATGCAAGGCTCACCGGGCTCCCGGAGATGCCGCCGCTGTGGAGTTTTGGTTATCAGCAGTCGCACCGCACGTTGGCCAGCCGTGAAGAAGTCATTGCCGAAGCGAAGCTATTCCGCGAAAAGAAGCTGCCATGCGATGCCATGATCTATTTAGGTACTGGATTCTGCCCTTCCGGATGGAATACAGAAAACGGGGCGTTCGACTGGAATCCACGCGTTTTTCCCGATCCCAAAGAAGTGCTGGATGAGTTACATAAGGAGCACTTTCGTGCCGCAGTCCATGTTGTCATTCTCTCCGATTCGCTCCGCGGTACCGTGCACGACAAATGTGAGTTGCTGCGGTTTGATGAGTCCCAGGCGAGCTGTTACTGGGATGCACATCGAAAAGACTTCGCGATGGGAATCGATGGGTGGTGGCCCGACGAAGGAGATCCGCTCGACATGGCGTCACGTTTAGTTCGCAATCGTATGTACTGGGAAGGACCGCAAATTGATCGTCCGAATGAGCGCCCCTACGCCCTGCATCGGAACGGATACGCCGGCATGCAGCGATACGCATCGTTCTTGTGGTCAGGCGACGTCTATTCCACGTGGGAGACTTTGAAGACTCACATTCCCATCGCTCTGAACACTGCTCTCAGCGGGATTCCATATTGGGGAACCGACATCGGAGGCTTTGTTCCCACGCCAGAATTCACGGCAGAGCTTTACGTTCGATGGTTCCAGTTCGGAGCATTCTGCCCACTTTTTCGTTGTCATGGTCGTACATGGAAACTCAGGCTGCCATGGGGATGGAACACGGGAGATCCGGGGCCGGTGGAGATCAGGAGCTACGACGGCGCCGCGATCCCTGACGCGAGCCAGCTTCACGACACCCGCGTCGAACCTATTTGCAGGAAATATCTCGAACTTCGCTACCGGATGTTGCCCTATCTGTACAGCACTGTGCGCGAAAGCGCCCTCACCGGAATGCCAATCATGCGAGCACTGTGGCTGCACTTTCCAGACGATCCGAAATCGGTCGAATGCCAGGATCAATACATGTGGGGCAAGAACCTGTTAGTGGCTCCGGTTGTCGAAAAGGGAGCGACCACGCGCCGCGTCTACCTTCCGCCAGGGAGTTGGTACGATTTCTGGACCGGCGAGCGCATTGACGGTGGCCATGAGATCAGCCGTCCGGTCGATTTGGAGACGATGCCTCTATACGTTCGCGCAGGATCGGTTCTGCCACTTGGTCCAGTCAGACAGTTCGTCGATGAGAAAGTTGACGGCCCACTGACGATTTCAATCTATCCCGGGGCAGACGCTTCGTTCCTGCTTTATGAAGACGATGGCATTTCATTCAACTATCGCAAAGGTGAGTGGATGGGCATTCAGATGACCTGGAACGATTCGAGCAAAATGTTGAATTTGGGGCTTGCCTCGGGCTCGCGGTTGATGCCTCCAGCGAAACGAACGATTGAGCTCCAGATGGGTGAAATCAAGAAGACGCTGAATTTTGATGGGAAGCCTGTTTCGATGTCGTCTGGACAATAAGCGTGCGTTGCGGTTTCGGTGTCGGGGCCATGAGCGATATACTTCGTCACACAGTGCCTTTACCTTTCCTCATGCGCGAACGGTCCCACGTTCTTAAACTTGTTATCGCTGTTACCTGCATTGCTCCTTTGATCGCCCACGGCCAGGTTGCGTCGAAAGCGACTTCCACTGGCGGTGGGGAAACAGCAGAACGCGGCATCGCCCTGGCATCCAAGGGACTGTGCAAGGAAGCGCTGCCGCTTCTCAAGAAGTCGGCACAGACTACCGACAAGAATCTGAGGTACGACGTGCTGATGGCGACGGCCCGGTGCGCGATGAGTCTCGATCAAACGGATACCGCGGTGAGGACTTTGCTCGAACTGAACCGTCTGTTTCCACGGGATCCAGAAGTCCTTTTCAACACGACTCACTACTATTCAGACTTAGCATCAAGAGCGTCGCAAGAGCTGGCAGCGTCGGCGCCGACCTCGGCACAAGCGGAGCAACTTGAGGCAGAGTCTCTCGAGTCTCAAGGTGACCTGGATAAAGCTTCGACGGAATATCGAAAGATCCTTGAGCAATATCCTCAGCGCCGCGGAATTCATTATCGCCTGGGACGCCTTCTACTCTCCAAGAATCCTCCCGACGTAGAGAACGCAAAGAAAGAACTGAACGCGGAACTGAAGGCGGATCCAAATAATGCCGCCGCGGAGTTCGTGCTCGGTGAGACCGCGCGCCAGGCGGGAGAGTGGGACGAGGCTGTTGGACATTTCTCCAGAGCATCTAAGATTGATGCAGGTTTTCAGGAAGCGTATCTCGCGATGGGAATGTCACTGAATTCTGCCGGACGATTTGGTGATGCGGTTGCGCCGCTCGAGACGTATGTGAAGATGCAGCCCGGAGATCCGGCGGGACACTATCAGCTCGGAACTGCGTACGCCCGCACCGGACACAAACAAGAGGCCCAGCGCGAAATGGCTCTCCAACAGCAGACCGCAGCTAAGAGCCCCGGCGCACCTCCGCAACCCTGATGAAATCCATGGTCCGGGGCCTGCCAAGATTTTTCCAACGTACTCTCTCTCGTCGTTCCTTCTTGCAATTGTTAGGTTCCGCCGGAGGGTTCGCTCTTGTTCCATCACTCCGTCCTGAATCCCTTCTGCCGAGCGCTGTACCTTCAGCGCCGTTCGAAGAAGTCCTCTCGTCCGCATCGGGAGTCACATGGGCCCACGTCAGCGGGCGCTCACCTATGGCCCACTTGCCGGAAACGGTGGGCGCAGGCTGCGCATTCTTTGACTACGACAACGACGGCTGGATGGATATCTACCTGGTGAACAGCGGGCCGTGTGACTTCTATCAGCCATCGCCACCGCTACGCAACGCTCTCTACCGCAACAACCGCGACGGCACTTTCACCGACGTGACCCAACATGCAGGCGTACAGGGTAACGCGTATGGAATGGGCGTTGGAGTGGGTGATTATGACCGTGATGGTTTTCCGGACTTGTATGTCACGCAGTATCCCACCAGCATTCTGTACCATAACAACGGAGATGGAACTTTCACTGACGTCACTGCGAAGGCAGGCGTTGCCGCGCCAGGCTGGGCTACCAGCGCAGTATGGTTCGATTACGACAACGATGGCCGGCTCGACTTATTCGTAGGCCGCTTTGTCGATTACAGCAAAGAAAAGCTGAAATTCTGCGGTGACTTGATCACCAAAGAACGGCACTATTGCATTCCCAGCATCTATGACCCGATGCCGTGTTGGCTCTTTCACAACAACGGAGATGGAACATTCACAGACGTGAGCAAAGAGTCTGGGATCGCGCAGGTTCGCGCCAAGGCTTGGGGCGTCGTTGCCGCCGACCTGAACAACGATGGCCGCATGGATCTGTATGTCACGAACGATACGGTTCCGAATTTTCTCTTCGCCAATCGAGGCAAGGGAAAGTTCGAAGAGATCGGAATGGTAGCCGGTGTAGGTGTGAGCACATTCGGCAAGCCGCGGTCTGGAATGGGAGTAGACGCAGCCGACTACGATCAGGATGGCTGGATCGATCTGTTTGAGGCCAATGTCGATCAAGAAATGTATTCGCTCTACCACAACGATAAGGACGAGATCTTCACCGATGTTTCGAACCCGAACGGCATCGGCTTGGCCACGCGGTTGATGAGCGGGTGGGGATTGAAGTTTATCGACTACGACAATGACGGTGAAGTCGACTTGCTTTTGTGTAACGGGCATCCCGACGACTTAGTTGAAAAACGAACCGATCTTGTGAAGTTTCGGGAACCTATGCTGCTTTTTCGGAATACCGGCAAGGGATTTGAAAACGTCAGCCAACAGAGTGGTCCTCTTTTTACGAGACCACTCGCCGCTCGAGGTTTGGCGCTAGGAGATTTCGACAACGATGGCGCGGTCGATCTGCTTATTTCTCAGAACAACGGTCCGCCTGTTCTTCTGCGAAACGTTGCTGGACGCGAGAATCACTGGCTTGGTCTTCGCTTGATCGGAACGAAGGCCAACATTGATGCAGTCGGTGCCAAGATCACCTATCAATCGGGCGATTGGCAGCGACACAAATACAAAGTCGGCGGAGGTAGTTATCTCTCGTCGCATGATTCTCGGGTCGTCTTGGGACTCGGTAAACACTCCAAGATCGATTGGCTGGAGGTTGACTGGCCACATCCAAGTGGCAAGAAGGAACGTGTTTCGGATCTTCCAATCGACCGGTACATCACGATCGTGGAAGGAGAAGGGAAGTGGAAGTAAGCTCCTAATGGCTTTTGGAGAAGTTGCGATGAAGGTCGCATCCACAAATCGGCTGAGACTTCTGACGGTCCTATGTGTTTTGTGTCTCCCCTGCCAAACTCAAACCTCACTGCAAAGGCCACTTGGTTCTGGATCTGACCGCACACAGCAGCCAACTTACCCGAGCCAGCCTCAAGTGACGCAGGCAAGAGAAGAGCTGCAGAAGGGAACGGCTCTTACTCGACAAGGTCGATTCAATGAAGCGATTCCGCATCTGTTGGCGGCTCAGAAGATCCTGCAAAACGAGTATGCCCTGCAGTTCAATCTCAGCCTCTGTTACGTGGGCGTGGGCGACTACAGCAGAGCAATCTCCGCATTGGATGGATTGCGCCGTCGTGGACACGATAATGCCAACGTGGAAAACTTGCTTGCACAGGCATACGTCGGAAACGGGCAGGATGCGGAAGCCCTCGCTGCTGTCGAACGCGCTGCATCGATTTCACCACAGGATGAGAAGCTGTTCACGTTCGTCGCCGATGCTTGCATGGATCGCCAGGATTTTGAATTCGGTCTCAAAGTAATCGACTTGGGACTGGCAAAGTTTCCGCAATCGGCGCGGCTTCACTACGCGCGCGCAATGCTTTTGTCAGAGTTGGATCAGTTGGATCGGGCAAAAGAGGATTTTGCGCGGGCGAGCAAGCTTGGGCAGGGAAGTGAAGTCGGATATCTCGCGGCAGCCCAGCAAAAGATGTTTGAGGGCAGCATCAACGACGCGATTCAAATTGCCCGCGAAGGAATGAATAATGGAATCGAGGACTCAGCTCTACTCGAGATTCTGGGGAAAGCATTACTGCGTTCCGGAGTGATGCCGGGCCAAACAGAATTCAACGAGGCCCAGAGTGCATTGGAGAAATCGGTATCAGAACATCCAAACGATGCTGGCGCGCAAATCGCACTGGCCCAAGTCTATCTTCAGGCAGGTCGTTTCGACGATGCCATTGCACATCTGGACGTGGCGCAGCGGATGAGGCCCAACCAGCCTTCGATCTATGCGAGCCTGGCGAAGGCTTATCAGCGGAAAGGCGACTCGCAGAGAGCCCAGGAAGCGCTTCAGAAACTTGAAGCTCTGAATCAGACGCAAGCCGAGCGAATTCGATCGGCACCAGGAGAGCGCAAGATGAGCTATGGAGGGAGTTCACCGGCTCCGCAGTGACTGTTAGCGGACCGTTGAAACTCTTGGGAACGGCCGGTCGATAATCCCGGTTCCTTCTTTGATCGCAACAATCTGGTCAGACTTGATGTGCTCAAGTTTCGTGTTCGCTCCGCTGGGCCAGATTATCTCAAGCAAATCAATCGATGAATGTTGGCCCAACCCGAAATGCAAGCGGGGATCCTGGGCCGATTGATAGCTCATCCCGCCCTTGCGCTGATCGTAGAGCACAAGATCGCCGACAGTGACTTTGACTCGTGCTCCTACGCCGTCGCGATTCGACTTTGTTCCGATCAGGAAAATCTCCAGCCAATGGTTCTTATTGCCGCCATCATTACGGAGCAGTTGTGGCGCCTGACCGCAGTTGTTGACGAGAATATCGAGATCGCCGTCGTTGTCGAAGTCTCCGACAGCCGCTCCTCGGCTGACCCGAGGTAGTTGAAAATCCGGGCCCAGATCGTCGCTGACGTTTTCGAAGATCCCGCGCCCCGCGTTACGGAACATCAGTTTGGGCTCGGCATACTTGACGTCCGCGTGATACCGCTCGACGTTATCGAGCACGTGGCCATTCGCCATGAATAGATCACGCCAGCCGTCATTGTCGTAATCCATAAAGCGTGCGCCGAACGTGCTGATGTGATAAGTCGCATAGGAAAGCTTGGATCGGAATGTCGCATCTTCGAAGGTACCGTCGCCAAGGTTCTGATAGATGCGAGCCAGTTGCATATCGAGGTGCGCCACAATCAAATCCATGCGACCACTGCCTGTAGTATCAGCAGCATCTGTACCCATGCCTGCCTCGAACTGCCCGTCTGCGCTCACAGACACTCCCGCCGTGTAGCCCACTTCCCGGAATGTTCCGTCGTGATTGTTGTGGAAGAGGTAATTGGGCATGTGGTCGTTGGCGATGAAGATGTCTTGCCACCCGTCGTTGTCGTAGTCGAAGGTCACCACGCCGAGTCCGTTTCCACCCTTGAGTCCAAGTCCGGAAGTTTTGCTGACGTCGGTGAAAGTGCCGTCTCCATTGTTGTGGTACAGAGTTGGTGGCTGACCGTGAAAATCGTCCGGATGACAGTAGCTGCGCATGCCCGGGCCACGATCCCCACAATAGAAATTGTGCTCCGGGGACCAGTCGACGTAGTTGGCGATGATGAGATCGAGTTTGCCGTCGTTATCGTAGTCAAACCAGGCGGCGCTCGAAGCCCACAAGCCGGTGTTCTGCACACCTGCTCGCGCGGTCACGTCGGTAAAGGTGCCGTCTCCGTTGTTGTGGTAGAGAATGCATCGGCCGTACCCCAAGACCAGTAGGTCGGGGAACCCATCGTTGTCATAGTCTCCAACTGCCACTCCCATGCCGAAAAGTCCTTCGGCCCACACTCCAGCCTTCACCGTTACATCGGTGAAGGTGCCGTCTCCGTTGTTGCGATAAAGCGCGCTTCGAACCGGCTGTTGGGGGGTATAAACGCGGGTTGCGGCCCCGTTCACCAGGTAGAGATCGAGCAGACCGTTCTGGTCATAGTCAATCCACCCGCAGCCGGATCCCATGGTTTCAATCAGGTATTTCTCTGGGGATGCGGCATTGTCGTGATGAAAGGTGATGCCTGCAGACGAGGCGATGTCGGTGAACGTGACGCCCCTCTCGATCTTGGAATTGAACCAGGGCTGCGGAACAGCGACCACGAGCGAGGCGAATCCCATCTGTTTCAACAACTTACGTCGAGAAACCTTGGCCGTGTTCACGAGTGCCTTCCAACGGGGCTGCTAAAGAGGGGTAACACATCTTGGAATGAGGGGCAAAATTTCATGGTTGACAACGGGACGGAATAAAGTATACAAAATCCCGCACTAGGGAAAACGTTTTCTGGCCGCCTCTGTTGGCGTATGCCGAGTCGGCTTGCAATTTCGCGACGTTGCAAGGAGGAGCTATGACCTACCGTTTCGAAAAGACCTTTACCGTTACCGTCTGTCTGGAGATGGCTCTCGTTGCATTTCTGACTATGGTAGCGCCAAAGCTTTATGCGCAGCACGGCTCCGAGGGAACCGTCGCGGTTACGGTCTTGGACGCGAGTGGAAGCGTCGTTCCCGGCGCAGAGCTGGAATTGCAAGACCTAACCACGAACGACATCCGCAAGGCCGAAACCCAGGAAAATGGCACCTACGCGTTTGTCAACCTCGATCTGGGGAAGTACAAGCTTACGGTGAGTAAGACAGGCTTCAAGAGCAAGATATTCTCCGACGTTTTAGTGCAAGCCGCAAAAACGACCGACATTAAGGCTCCACTTACGATTGGAGCAGTAGCCGAAACAGTGGAAGTCACGGCCGGTTCGGCACCTCTGGTTGAAACCACCACGAACGCTATAAGCACGACTGTGGATTTGAAGCAGATCGAGCAGTTGCCGATCCAAGGTCGAGATTTGACGCAACTGGCGAATATAGTCCCGGGATACACGGGAACTTGGGATGGCCTGCCATCCATTGCGCAAGGCAACAACATAGACGGCGTGATCGGGAGTACAAGCCGTATGAAGTTCGGTGGAAATGCAGAACCCAACGTGATGCCGCGTTTGGAAAACATCCAGGAGATGACGGTACAGACCGAGCAGTTGAATTTGGACCAGGGCTTTGGTCAGTCCAACATGCAGATTAACTTCGTCACCCGCCGCGGCGGAAACGCGTTTCACGGCCGCGTATACGAAGACTTCCGCAACGCGGCGCTGAACGCAAACAGCTGGCTCAACGACAACGCAGGCTTAAGCAAGAACCCACTCATCCTCAACGAATTTGGCGGAAGCGTGGGCGGACCGATCATCAAGGACAAATTGTTCTTCTTTGGTACTTTCGCCATGGGCAAACAACCCGGCTCGATTAATGCGCACAACTACGTCTTCACTCAGGCAGCGCAGAGCGGATTGTTTTCGTACAGTGGTGGCACACTAAATCTTTTTGCCTTGGCGGCCGCCTGTAATGCAGATCCTATTAACTGCTCCAAAGGGCAGACCTTGCCCACCGCGGTGTTGTCGGATGGAAGCGGCAACACTGCCCCGAACGGCTCAAATTCCCCCGCTGAGGTGTTAGCCTCAATCAACGCCTCGGTCAAATACGGAGCCCTCACACCCAATGCCAACGGTGACGCGAACATTCAGCAACTGAACTGGCTGGTAAATGCGCCGATCACCCACTACTGGCCGACCGTTCGCGTGGACTACGATGCGACTGCAAAGTTGCGATTCAATTTCGCCTGGAATATGACGAAAGACAACTTCGTCAACCAGAACACTCCGGATTTCCCCGGGCCAGCTTGGGCCAAGACAGGAGCCGGAAACAGGGACAAGAATTACACCGCCGCGTTCGGGTTTGATTGGACTCTTTCTCCGACAATGGTCAACGAATTTCGCGGCGGCTTTCTCTATAACTCGAACGTTGGAGCTTACAACGCTCCGCCGTTGCAGCAGAACCAGCCTCAGCTTGGATGGAATTACACCTCCGTGGGGTATCCCTATGGTGCTGAGCAGTCAGGCACTGTCTTCTACACCGGGATCAACACATACTATCCAGTGTTCAATGCGTCAGACACGGTGACGTGGCAGCACCGCGCCCACACTATGAACTTCGGCTTCTCCTGGTGGCGCGAGCAGGATCACTACTACAATCCGGTGCTGGGATATCCAGTCGTCAACTTCGGGTTGGCAGGTGGCGATCCCGCTCAAAATGCCTTTCCACTTTCCGCATTTGGCGGGGACTCTGGGGCCCAAGCTGCCGCTCAGCAGCTTTATGCCATCTTGACCGGGCGGATCCAGGGCGTGAATGGGAGTTACTCGTTTAGCCCTTCGCAAAATCAATATGTGCCGGCAATTGGCCGCTATAACCTCAACGAGTTGGAGAAGGCCTGGGGAGTATTTTTTCAGGATTCCTTCCGCGTCCGGCCAAACCTGACGGTCAATTATGGGCTGCGCTGGGACTTCACAAGCGCTGATAAGGATCTGAGCAAGCTGTATCACTCCGCCAGCGCGTCGTCGGTCTGGGGTCCTTCAGGCGTCAACAACCTGTTCAATCCTGGTTCGCTGAAGGGTAACATGGATCCGCAAATCGCCCAGATCAGCCAAGCGTACAACGACTGGAACGTGTCTCCGCAGCCGGCACTGGGAATTGCATGGAACCCTAAGTTCGAGAGTGGCTTTCTGAGTAAGCTGACGGGAGTTGACAAGACGGTCATTCGTGCGGGCTACTCCCTACGCAAGTTTACTGAGCCGCAGCAATATGTATGGAATCAGGCATCCGATTTCGCGTCGTTCTACTATCAAAGCTTTTTCCTGAACGCCAATACCGCCGCAGGGGCGGGAAGTTTCGCTCCGGGAAGCCTGACCATCGCCAACTTTGACTCCAGTCTGACGGGAGCCGCGGCAGTGAATGCTTTTGGTACTCCGTATGGACTTTCACCCAAGAGTTTCCTTAAGACTGAATCAGCGTCAGACTTTACGTTCTTGGGAGGGCCGGGGCTGAATGGAATCCCATACAACATTCAGCAGCCCTATACCCAGTCATGGAACCTGGGCATTCAGCGAGCGCTGGGCGATACCCGAGCCCTGGAGATTCGGTACGTTGGGAGTCGCACCTTGCGGCAGTGGATTCAGACTGATCCCAATGAGGTCAACATCTTCGAAAATGGATTTCTGACGCAGTTCAAACAGGCGCAGGCGAATCTCAACGCCAACAACGCGAGTGGGAACCCAAGTTACGCGGGGAACTTTGCCAACCATGGCCTGCCGGGCCAGGGTGCACTTCCCATCTTTGCCGCCGCTTTCGTGGGAGGAAGCGAGTTCGCGCCGGCGTGCGCCGATGGAAGTGCCGCCGACTATTGCAATGGCCAATTCATCAGTCAATTGCAGAACGGCGCTGCTGGCGGGATGGCGGAGACGTTAGCAAATATTCAAGGCGCGGCCCCGTATTTCTGCAATCTGGTGGGATCGTCTTTCGCTCCCTGTGCCAACAACATCGGCTTTACCGGAGCGGGAGCTGGATACCCGATCAATTTCTTCCAGGCGAACCCGTACGCAGCTCAGACGGGCTTCACCAATGCAGTAAGCACCACGCTCTCGCAAGCCGAGGGATATTCGAATTACAACGCGCTCCAGGTGGATTTTCGTCAGCGCTCATGGCACGGGCTTCAGTTCGATGCCAACTACACGTGGAGCCATACCCTCGGCATCGCCAGTCAAAACAATTGGGTGGCGTCGTCAAATATCTTTACCTTGCGGAATATGCACTTGACTTACGGTCCTGCGCTCTTCGATCTACGCCATGTGGTCAACATCAATGGCACTTATGACCTGCCCTTTGGCAAAGGAAAAATGTTTGCCAATCGCGGTGGTGTCGTAAATCAGATCGTTGGCGGTTGGACGGTAGGGACGATCTTTACATTCCAGAGTGGAACGCCATTTCTTCTGGGGTCCAATGTGCAATACAACCCCAATCTCACGTTTAACGATTACGGAGACGCCGGCGTTGTCCTGAACGGTGTCAGTCGCTCCCAACTGCAAAGCGCAGTAGGCAAATATTCCATTGCCGGAACCCCCTCTGTAGCATTCATCAATCCGAAGTACCTGTCTCCGGGCGGTGGGGCAAATTCCACGTACATCACGCAGAACACGACTCCGGGCACCATTGGCCAAAGAGTCTGGCTCTACGGACCGCACGCCACCTATGACGACATATCCATCTCCAAGAACTTCCCAATTACCGAAAGAGTACGTTTCCTCTTTCAGACGGAGTTGCTAAACGCCTTCAACCATCCGGTGTTTGGACCTGGGGCAGGCAATGGCGGGACGTACGGGAATTTTCAGAATGGGTTCAGCTCAAATGTGAACTCCAGTGGCTTTGGAATTGGGACTGGACCTCTCAATCCCAATTTCTTGCCAACAGGTGGTGCTCGCCTGATCGAACTCCGGGGCAACATCGAGTTCTGACACGTCAGTGAATCAACTCACTTCGCAGATGCATTCCTGGGACCAGCGCATGATGCTTGGAATCGGGAATGCATTCTTTTTCTTGTTTCCGACTGAGAAGTGCTGCTCAAGCATCCAGGCGCAGGGTCGGATGGCCCAGTGTGCACCACTTCTGGCAGTCATCTTGAGGCACTTGTCGCTTTTGTCGAGTGTAGGACCTGTAAATTAACCCTAAACTAGCCGTTTCTTTCATGCCAAACGTTAAATACCTTTCTCGATCGCAAAGCAAAGGGACACGAAAGAAAAAGCGGAATCACGAGGCAGGACCACAGCAGCTTTCAACCGCTCCATGAACTCCAGCATCCGCTTCCTGATCGCCGCTTGCGTTCTTGCGCTGCTCGCGTCGCCTCGTTTACCCGCCCAAGGCACGCTCCAGGACTATCAGCGAGCGCAGCAATTTCTTCCTGGCAATCTTCGCCATATCGTCCACCTTGCGGAGGTCAATCCTCGCTGGATCGAGAAATCCAGCCGCTTCTGGTATCGCAAGTCTGCGCCCAGCGGTTCTGAATTCATTCTCGTGGACGCCGAGCATAACACCAGTGGTCCGGCGTTCGATCACTCTCGTTTGGCAGATGCCCTCTCCCATGCCGCTAAGCAGGAATACCCGCCATCGGATTTGCCCTTCCGGGAGTTCGACTTCGTGGATGACGGCAAGGGAATTCGGTTTTCGATCGACGGTGCCGAGTGGACTTGTTCCATCGTCAACTATGACTGCAAGAAAAATTCCTCTGAATCCAAACGCCCGAATGAAGAACTCTCCCCAAACAAGCGGTGGGCTGCTTTTGTAAGAGACCACAACTTGTTCTTGAGGGATACTTCTACCGGCACCGAGTTGCAGCTTACGCAGGACGGAGTTGCGGGATGGGACTACGCCACTCCTCTGCCATCGTTGCGCCTGATGGTGGATCAGGGCACAGAAGATGTTAAGCAGCCCGCCGCGGTCTTCTGGGCGCCTGACTCTTCAAAGCTGGTCACGTATCGGATCGATTCCCGAAACTCGGGACGCTTCACCAGTCTGCAATTCGTTCCTCCAAATCAGTTGCGGCCCAAAGCATTCACTTACGTTTACCCTCTTCCAGGTGAGGTGTTGGCTAAGGCCGAGCCGATCATATTTGACATTCAATCTGGCCGTCGGATCGATGTGAAAGACGCCTCGATCGAATTGCCATTTCAAGATGGCCCAGGCTTCGAGTGGTTTCCTGACAGCAAGAGCTTTTACTACGACTACGACGAGCGCGGCTACAAGGCCAAAGAACTCCGCATTGTGGATGCTTCAACCGGTGAACAAAAACTTGTGATTCGCGAGCAGGCGGATACCTACGTGGATCCCGGCGAGACGTTCTATCGATTTGTGAAGGGAACAGGTGAGGTTCTGTGGGGTTCAGAGCGAGATGGTTGGGATCACCTCTACCTTTACGGCAAAACCGGGCAACTCGAAAACCAGCTCACGCAGGGCGACTGGGTGGTCCGGCAGATTGAGCATGTAGACGAAGCAAATCGACGTGTGTATTTCTCTGCCAGTGGGCGCGAAAAGGGCGAGGATCCTTATCAAGCGCATCTTTACAGAGTTGGGTTTGATGGTAAGGGGCTGCAGTTGCTCACGGCCGAGAATGCGAACCACTCCATCGACTTCTCGCCCGACGGTTCGTACTTCATCGATGGATATTCTCGTCCTGATTTGCCCGACAAAATCGTCCTTCGCCGCGCCAAGGACGGTTCAGAGGTTCGCATGCTGGAAGAGTCAGATCCCAGCCCGTTAACCAAAATGGGATGGAAAGCGCCCGAACCTTTCCGGGGAAAAGCCTCCGATGGTACGACCGATTTATACGGGCTCGTCTGGCGTCCGTCGAACCTCGATACGTCGAAAAAATATCCGATCGTCGAGTTTGTCTATACAGGGCCACAATCGTTCTTTGTCCCAAAGACGTTTAGCACTTTCTGGCTGCAGTCGATGTCCGAGCTGGGATTTGTCGTCGTGATGGTTGACGGCCGGGGCACAGCTGGGCGCTCACGAGCTTTTCACCAGTTCTCCTATAGAAATCTGGGAGGCGCATTCGAAGATCACGTTGCCATGATCAAGCAGATGGCGGCCAAGTATCCATACATGGATATTGAACGCGTGGGAATCTTCGGAACCTCGGCGGGCGGTTATGGCGCAGCACATGCCATGCTCGCGTTCCCAGACTTCTACAAAGTCGGTGTCACTACTTCAGGGGATCACGACGCGCGTCTCGATAAGGCTTGGTGGAACGAACTGTACCAGGGATATCCGGTGCAAGATGACTACGTGCAGCAGTCCAATGTCACGATGGCCAGTCGTTTGAAAGGACATCTGCTCATCGAGCACGGCGATATCGACGATAACGTTCATCCGGTCGAGACAATGCGGTTGGTTGATGCTCTGATGAAGGCCAATAAAGATTTCGACATGCTGTTTGTGCCCAATATGTTTCACGGAGAGAGTGGGGAACACGCTCCTTACCTAGTCCGTCGGCGGTGGGATTACTTCGTAAAGTATTTGCTTGGCGTTACACCGCCGGCCAACTTCGAAGTCAAAGAAGACCGGGAAGGGCGTAATCCTCGAAGGCGTCGTCGTTAGTTGTTGTCTGTGGTGGCCTGAAACTTAGAGAGAGTCTCGGATGGACCGAAGAACATTTCTGCACGGCATGGCGGTTAGCGCCGCTGGTCTGGAGCTGCTGGACCATCAGTTAGTTTCCACAGCCGAGGCCCGACCGCATCCATCCCCGAGTGGAGTCCCAACTCCCGTTGTCTCGGTCGACGGTTACACGGTCATTTCCGAATTCAAAGCCAAGGACATCCATTGGAAAGTCTATGAGGATCTGCGCACCCGCGATGGAGCGATGGTCTTCTTGTCTTCGGCCGGGAGCACCGTATCTTTGCCGAAGAGCGCCGAAGCCTCTTTTGCGGAAGGAACACCCTATTTGGGCCTCGCACTGAAAGACATCGGAGTATCATCCGCTGACCTGCTGGCTGACCGACTCCTCACGAACGGCGATCCCGATCCGGAAGCGGTTAGGACAGCCGCGCCGCCGATGGCCTCGGCGGAGAAGAATCCACGAAGCTGGACGACTTTCGTGGGAACGAAAGAAGCCTACGACGTCACTCCTGTTTACCGCGGCGGCGGCACGCGCACCTATCATCCCGGTCAGTACTCCGCAGGATTCCGCGAAGCGATCAAATCAGGACAGATTTACGACGGGCTCGTTGGCGGATGGATGCCCGCGGTCCGCAAAGTAATTACTGGCTCTGGAAACGGTTATTGGGAGGTCATCCTCTTCGGTGATGTACGCCCGAACAAGAACAAGTACATTGTGCACACGTGGCATCGAACCGCGCGTATCGAGAATGGGCAGATCGCTGAAGTTATTTACGGAAACAGTTATCCCGCGTATCCTCCTGCGCGCCGGGATCCCAAGCCCGAGGAGTTTTATCGCGCATTGTTAGAATTCGCTGACTACTGGCAAGGCCGTGTTGACGATTTCGCTCCCACTTCGTTGCCTGACAAAGATTGGATCGACCTTTCGAAACACTCTTTTGCCAAAGAGTTGATGACGCGTCCTGCCGGCCTTTATCCGAAGTACGGCGCGGTCGATCGGGATTATGCCGGATCAGAGTACGACGCCTTCCAGGACATATTCACCAGCGCTATCTATACCAATATGGAGTGGGGCAGGTTGGAGACAGCGCGCCTGTTCATCGATAACTATTTTTCGGAATATGTCGACGACAAGGGAATGATCGACATGCGGGGCCCGGAGACTGCGCAGTTTGGTCTAACGCTGTCTCTTCTGGCACGTTATTTCAACTACACGCGTGACAGCCAATTACTCCTCAAGTACAAAAGCAAAATCGAAGCAACGGCGAGAATGCTGGCCGAGATGCACAACGAGAGTCTTCGATTGCCTGAGCAGAATCCAGGCTACGGTCTGATCCGCGGGTGGAGCGAATCCGACTCGTGCTTGCATGAAGATCCGTCATTGTATTGGCAGGCTTATTACGCGAACAGCGCATTTGCCGCGCGCGGATTCAAAGACATTGCGAAGACTTGGACGCAGTTAGCTCATTCAACTTCAACACCGGCCATGCAATCTCTGGCCGATCAATGGGTCAGCCGCAGCAAGAGGTTGCAGGATCAGACGGTCAAGAGTGTCACCAGGTACATACAAAGGGATAAAACGCCTCCGTATATAGGAATCTTCCCGGGAACCACCCTTACATTCCGTGAGTCTCTCGAGAAAGAGCGGCCGAGTCCGCAGCAGTGGCCGCATCGGCCGTACGCGGAACTGCTCCAGGCGGACATCTTGCCGCGTGATGTCGCAAACCTCGTCATCGACTGCATGCGAGCATACGGAGCCACTACACTCGGGGTCGTCGCAAACGTCTGGCGTTTCACTCCTGAGGGACGCGAGATTCTGGGCTTCATCTCATATGGATATGCACAAGCGCTCCTGCGCCTCGACCGCATTGAAGAGTTCTTGTTATTTCTATACGCTCATCGCTATCACGCTCATACGCGCGGGAGTTGGACAGCAGGTGAGGTGACCGGTATCACCGGCGATTCGGGAACCTACTGCGTTCCGGCTCAGCAGACGATTCCGCTGCTAGTTCGCTGGATGTTGGTGTTGGAAGACTCTGACCAAGACATTTTGTATCTTGCAAAGGGGTTGCCGCGAGATTGGGTTGGTTCTGGAAAGCCTATCCAGGTTCAGAACGTCCCTACACGCTGGGGAAGAGTTAGTTTTGATCTGCTCACCAAGAATGACAACAAATCTGTCGTTGCGAACGTAGACCTGACCGGAGCCACCTTGCCAAGCGAATTGCATTTCAAGGTTCGACTCCCATCCCGAATGGCGCTTCAACATGTAACCGTAAACGGCAAATCCGCAGCCTTGGCAGGTCTTCATCGCGATACAGTGGTGATTGCAACAGAGAACAAGAAACAGTTTGAAATTATCGGACAGATGGCGTGAATTAGGGCTGTATTGTGTACATGTAAAGAAGGGGTGGTCGACGATGAAATCCAGATTCTTGATCGTCTTTTTATTGACAATAGCATGCAGCGCGATGGCTGCCGATTCCACGTTAGCCGCGACTCCGCCAATGGGCTGGAACAGCTGGAACCACTTTGCCTGCAAAGTGGCGGCCGACGATGTTCGCGCAGCCGCCGATGCTATCGCCAGTAACGGGATGAAGGACGCCGGCTATGTTTACGTCAATATCGACGACTGCTGGCAGGGAGATCGCGACGTGCAGGGCAGGATTCGACCCAACGCAAGGTTTCCCGACATGAAAGGCTTGGTGGACTACATTCACAGCAAAGGATTGAAAGCTGGTATTTACTCTTCGCCGGGACCGAAAACGTGCGCCAAATACGAAGGCAGCTATCAGCACGAAGAGCTAGACGCGCAGCAATACGCCGAGTGGGGATTCGACTACCTTAAATACGACTGGTGCAGCGCAGAGAGGGTCTATCAGCACAGTGACATGATCGCGGTGTACAAGAAAATGCATGACGCGCTCGTCCGTACTGGACGGCCGATCGTTTTCAGTTTGTGTCAGTACGGCTATGAACGAGTGTGGCGCTGGGGGGCATCAGTCGGGGGCAACTTATGGCGCACGACAGAAGACATCAACGATCACTACGACCGGATGTCGGTCATTGGATTCGACCAGAATGGGTTAGAGTCATTCGCTGGAGCGGGACACTGGAATGACCCCGACATGCTTGAAGTGGGAAACGGCGGGATGAATCACGACGAATATATTACCCACATGAGTCTTTGGGTCTTGCTCGCTGCGCCGCTGTTGGCAGGGAATGATCTGTCAAAAATGAGCCAGGAGACATTGGACATCCTCACCAATAAGGAGGTGGTTGCGGTCGATCAGGATTTGAAAGGGCAGCAAGGACGCCGCGTCGCACAAGAAGGTCCGCTGGAGGTGTGGGCGAAACCTCTCGCTGACGGCTCGGTTGCGGTTGGCCTGTTCAATCGTGGCGAATCAGTGAATCCAATTACGGTCAATTTGAAAGATATCGGATTTCGGAAGCAAGTCCAGGTTCGTGACCTGTGGCAGCACAAGAGCTTGGGATCTTTTGAGGGAAGTTTTACGGCGCAAGTTCCGCGTCACGGTGCCGTTCTCGTGAAGGTGCAGTAGGGAAGTGAGATTCGGGGCGAGACTAGATATTTATGATTTGGAACGTCGACCCGCGTTTTCCGGCTCGATCTGAGATTCCTTGCGCTTTTGTTCGAGCACTTCCTTGAGAGAGTCGCCCGCGTGCAGGATGTGGACGCGCAGAAGTTCGCAGGCCGCGGTAACGTCGCGCTGACGACAAAATTCAAGGATCTGGTGATGCTCTTCATTCGCGCGCTGCACACCATGGGTCAAGTACAACTGCAGCCGCGTATAGCGTTCGCCGCTGTTGTTGACGTTGCGGATGATGGCCATGAAGCGGGGTTGATTGGCTCGAGAATAAAGAATGGAATGAAATTGCCAGTTCAGGCGTCCCCAGGCTGAAAGATGTTCAGGCCGGCGGAGTTCGCTGACGTACTTTCGTAGCACTGCATCCGCTTCAGAGAAGTCCTCTTCAGTCAGATGAGGTATCGACAACTTCAGGACTTCTGGCTCGAGCAGGGCACGGATTGAGAACAGTTCTCCGATATCACTCGGCGATAGTGCCGGAACGATCGCACCACGGTTGGGAACGATGGCAATGAGACCTTCAGCGTCGAGCTGGCGAAGCGCCTCACGGACCGGGATGCGGCTCACCTGATATTGGGTAGCAATCGCGTCCTGGCGGAGTTGAGCTCCTTCGGGGATTTCGCCCCGGATGATTTGCTCCCGCAGCTTGTCGGCTACCGCAGAGGGCAGCGACTGGCGAGGAATGCCGGAGTAGGATTGGTTCTCGAGGTCCATTCGGCGATCTGGCTACGACTCCGAATTGCGCGAATCGAGTATATCGCAGGTTGTATCCAGGAAGATGTTTTGGGGGTATCGGAACGCTTAACAAATGTCCTTTTTTCATGCGCTTGGAAACCATTTCCGGCGCGGCATAACGGGGATGGGAGAAAGGTTTGACGATTGCATATTGTATCCATAATATGGATCAGAGGTTTTGTTGAGAGAGTAGTTCGTTAGGCAAATTTTTGGATGATACGCAACGAGTGGCAAAGAGTTAAGGTGATCGACTCCCATACCGGAGGGGAGCCGACCCGTCTCGTGATCAGCGGTGGTCCTGACCTGGGTAACGGTGATTTGGCAACGAGGTTAGAGCGCTTTCGCCGGGACTACGATACCTTCAGGTCCGCTGTGGTCAACGAGCCCAGAGGATCCGATGTGGTGGTCGGCGGACTGCTGTGCAAACCCTTAGATCCGGAATGCGCCTCTGGCGTCATCTTCTTTAATAATGTCGGCTACCTCGGGATGTGTGGCCACGGAACTATCGGGCTGGTCGCAACGCTCTGCCATATGAACAGGATTGCTCCAGGCAAACATAAGATCGAGACACCAGTCGGTGTCGTATCGGCGGTGCTACACGAGAGCGGTGACGTGACAGTAAATAATGTCGCCAGCTACCGCAGCGCGGAGAACGTGAAAGTAACGGTTCCGAATTATGGGGATGTCTATGGTGACGTCGCTTGGGGTGGAAACTGGTTTTTTCTGGTGCGCCATCATGAGAGGGAACTTAGCCTCAAGAACGTCGATGAACTAACGGCTTTCACCTGGGCCATTCGCGTGGCGTTACGAGAAAACCGGATTACTGGTGACCACGGGAAAGAAATCGACCATGTGGAGTTATTCGCCGCATCCCAAAAAACAGGGGTCGACAGCAAGAATTTCGTACTTTGTCCTGGCAAGGCTTATGACCGCTCTCCTTGCGGAACTGGCACCAGCGCAAAGTTGGCTTGCCTCTATGCAGACGGGAAAATCAAAGAAGGACAGACTTGGCGGCAAGAGAGCATTGTTGGCAGCGTTTTTGAAGGAAGCATAAGGGTGGAAGGCGGCAAGGTATATCCGAGCATCAAGGGCTCTGCTTTCGTGAATGCGGAAGCAGATCTGTTGCTGAACCCGAAAGATCCGCTCTGCATGGGCATTCGCGTCTGACTTGGATATGAGCAAACCTGCATACGACATCGTGATCGTGGGCGCTGGAATAGTCGGTGCGGCGTGCGCCGACGCTTTCACCGAGCGCGGTCTGAGAGTTGTCGTTGTCGATCGTGATGTTGTTGGCAGCGGAGCAACGGCCGCCGGTATGGGCCACATTGTCGTCATGGACGACTCCGATGCTCAGTTTGCTTTGACGAATTACTCGCAGCGATTGTGGCAGCAACTGAAACCGGAACTTCCAAACAACGTCGAGTACGAGCAACCCGGAACGATTTGGGTGGCTGCCGATGACGAAGAGATGGCCGAGGTCTTTCGCAAGCGCGACTACTACCAAAAACGTGGAGTTGCGGTTGACGTTTTAGATCATCAGCAGCTCCAAGAAGTCGAGCCGAACCTGCGGGAGGGACTCGCGGGAGGATTGCTGGTTACTAGCGATGGCGTTCTATACCCACCGTGTGCCGCACGATTTCTCATGACACGCGCACAACAACGCGGAGCCAAGCTCAGGCTGGGCGCTTCCGTAACTCAGATTGCGGAGCAAAAAGTCCGGCTTAGCGACCATCAGGAAATCTCAGCTGGAATTATTGTGAATGCTGCTGGCGCGAGCGCTGCCGACCTTACGCCGGCCATCGCCATCAAGAAGCGCAAGGGTCATCTCGTGATTACCGACCGCTATCCTGGTTTTCTGCGTCATCAACTCGTCGAGCTTGGATATCTGAAGAGTGCGCACTCGGTGTCGAGCGATTCAGTAGCATTCAACGTGCAGCCTCGCAGTACCGGCCAAATCTTGATTGGGTCGTCACGGCAATATGGGGCCGAGCACAAGGAAGTAGACCATTCGATGCTGGCAAAGATGATCCGTCGAGCTGAAGAGTACATGCCCGCGCTCGGGATGATGTCAGCGGTGCGCGTGTGGACCGGTTTTCGCGCAGCCACACCTGACAAGTTGCCGCTTGTCGGTCCCTGTCCGGGATATCGATCTTTGTGGCTGGCAACGGGGCATGAAGGCTTGGGAATTACGACTTCGCTCGGAACCGCACGACTCCTGGTAGATCAGGTGACCGGGTCCAAAACGGAGATTGCAGCCGAACCATATTTGCCGTCGCGTGCTGTCACTGAATATGCACATGCCTAATGAGTTCACAGTCACGGTAAATGGAACACCCGTTTCGGTGTCGCAAGGTGCAACGGTTGCCGTTGCCCTCATGATGGCAGGACGGCCATGCAGGAAGTCGACGACGGGAGAGCCGCGTGGACCGTTATGTGGTATGGGGATCTGCTTCGAATGCCGCGCGGTCGTCAATGGCATTCCACATTCTCGCAGCTGTCAACTGTTATGCGAACCCGGCATGGAAGTAAGAACGGATGAATAGTTACTCTCAGCAACGGTTCGATGTCCTCATCGTCGGTGGAGGTCCCGCTGGCATGGCGGCAGCCGTATCCGCAGCTAAGAGCGGCGTGCGGGTCGGTATCGTCGACGAGAACCCGAGTCTAGGAGGTCAAATCTGGCGTGGCGAGACGTCAAGCGGTTCGCACTCCGTGGAAGCCTCCAGTTGGCTGAATCAAGTAAAGACTTCTAGCGTGACACACCTCCAGGGAAAAAGAGTCTTCCATCAACCCGAACCCGGGGTTCTTTTGGCAGAAGGCCTTGACGATGTGGCTGAACTGAGCTACCGCACGCTAGTGTTGGCGACCGGCGCTCGAGAAAGGTTCCTGCCTTTTCCGGGCTGGACGCTGCCGAACGTAACTGGCGCCGGTGGGTTGCAAGCGCTCGTGAAGTCGGGTCTGCCAATTAAGGGCAAACGCGTCGTTGTAGCCGGGACCGGTCCGCTCCTGCTTGCTGTTGCCGCCTATCTTCGCAAGCATGGCGCAGAGATCCCAATGATTTGCGAACAAGCATCATGGAGCAGGCTGGCGAAATTCGGCCTAACCCTTTTGAGTCAGCCCGGCAAGGTCGCCCAAAGTCTGCACCTGAAGAAAGACATTGCCGGCATTTCGTTCGTTGCGAATAGTTGGCCGCTTGCGGCTCACGGAAAAAATGCACTGGAAGCCGTGACGATCTCGCGTAGTGGCAAGTCTGAGGTTGTTAAGTGCGACTATCTCGCCTGCGGATTCCATCTGGTGCCCAATGTCGAACTGCCTGTTTTGATGGGATGTCAAACTCGCTGTGGCTATGTGCAGGTCAACGACCTTCAGCAAACCACAGTCAAAGATATCTTCTGTGCTGGTGAGCCGACTGGCGTTGGCGGAGTAGAGATAGCCCTCATGGAAGGGCAGATCGCCGGGCTAGCCGCTACGGGGCAGGTGTGCGAAGCGAAGACTCTCTTTCGTAAACGGGATAAGCTTCGCCGCTTTGCGCACGCATTGGACGAATCATTTTGCCTGCGTTCCGAACTTAGAAGTCTGCCCGCGTCCGACACTCTCGTGTGCCGATGTGAAGACGTTCCATACTCTCACCTGCGCGAGCACACCTGCTGGCGTTCCGCCAAACTGCACACGCGGTGCGGAATGGGACCTTGTCAGGGAAGAATTTGTGGACCCGCCACGCAGTTCCTTTTCAAGTGGAATCCGGATTCGGTTCGGCCCCCGGTATTTCCAGCACGTGTTGAAAATCTGGCAGTCACCCCAGCATCCCAGCAGTCGATCCCAGCGGTTACAGGAGGGCTTCAATGAACTGGAAAGGCGTTACGCCGGCAATTACCACCCCTTTCAACGGGAATCTTACCGTCGATCACGGATTCCTGGCAGAACACTGCCGCTGGCTGCTGGATAACGGATGCGCCGGTGTAGTCGCGTTGGGGTCGCTCGGTGAGGGCGCAACTCTTACGTTCGACGAGAAAACAGAAATTCTTCGCACGCTCGGGAAGGCCACTCATGGAAAAGGTACTCTTGTGGCTTCGATTTCCTCGTTGACTACTTCAGAGTCTGTGGAACTTGCGAAAGCCGCGACCGATCTGGGATGTTCGGGGCTCATGGTTTTGCCGCCGTATGTCTACCTCGGAGATTGGCGTGAAATGAAAGCCCATGTCGCTGCGGTATTTCGCGCGACACCGCTTTCCTGCATGCTGTACAACAACCCGGTGGCGTACGGAACCGATTTCGTGCCTGAGCAGATTCAGGAACTGGCCTTGGAATTCGAAAACTTCAAAGCTGTGAAAGAATCCAGTACGGATGCGCGTCGTGTCTCAGCAATCCGTGCCCTCGTTGACCAGCGACTTGAAATCTCCGTTGGAGTGGACGACGCCGTTCTCGAGGCAATCGGGGTCGGAGCGACCGGATGGGTTGCCGGCCTGGCAAATGCTCTCCCGCGCGAATCTGTAGATCTGTTCAACTACGGAATTCAAGGGGAAAGCGCCAGGGCATTTGAGTTATACCGCTGGTTCCTACCATTGCTCAGAATGGATACCGTCCCAAAATTTGTTCAACTGATCAAGCTGGTACAAGCCGAAGTTGGGATGGGAAATACTCGTGTCAGGCCTCCGCGGCTTGAGATTGTGGGAGCCGAACTCGATCAGACCAATGCAATCATCCGCGACGCATTGCGAACTCGCCCAGAGTTGGTGAGTTCGTATGCAGTTCCAGTCAGGAAGTGAACTTATGTTAAGTGTAATGGAAAAACTTTCGGGGCACTCGCTCATCGGTTTCCAAGAGGGCAGGGGGACCGGTGTTCCTCTGTACGCGCGAGATCCCACGACCGGTCAGCAGTTGCAGCCAGGTTTCATTCCCGCGACTGCGGAGGAAGTCGATCGCGCGGTCCAACTCGCGGCAGATGCTTTCAAAATCTACAGTCGGACATCCGGACGTGAACGCGGTGCATTCCTGCGGAAAATCGCGGCGAGCATCGAAGCCATTGCCGCTGACATTATAGAAAGGGCCGCTCAGGAGACCGCGCTTCCAGTCGCTCGTCTGCAAGGCGAGACCGCCCGTACCTGTAATCAACTTCGATTGTTCGCTCAGGTTGCGGAAGAGGGATCGTGGGTCAACGCTCGAATCGATCATGCCGAGCCTGACCGCAAGCCAGCGCCGAAACCAGATATTCGCTCGCTGATGCGGCCGCTCGGTCCGGTGGTCGTGTTTGGCGCAAGCAATTTCCCACTCGCCTTTTCGGTCGCCGGTGGAGATACCGCATCGGCGTTGGCCGGTGGAAACACCGTGATCGTCAAGGCGCACGCGGCTCACCCAGGCACCGGTGAATTGGTGGGTCGTGCCTTGCAAGAGAGTGCTCGTGAATGTGGCATGCCAGAAGGGGTCTTCTCACTGCTGTTCGGGCACGGCTCAGAGATTGGAACGGCGCTCATGAAGCACCCACTGGTGCGCGCCGGTGGCTTCACAGGCTCTCGCACGGCGGGCCGAATCCTGATGGACATCGCTGCCTCTCGCCCGGAGCCGATGCCTTTCTATGCAGAGATGAGCAGCACGAATCCGGTCTTCATTCTGCCGGGAGCCTTGCGCGAGCGTGGCGCGAGTATTGCGTCCGGGCTGCACACGTCGTTCACCCTGGGGGCTGGACAATTCTGCACCAAGCCCGGGATGGTTTTTCTTGAGAAGAGTCCAGAGGCCGACCGATTTGCCCGCAAGCTAAGCGAATTGGTCACAGGATCGTCAGGCTTCCACCTTCTCACCGAAGCGATCCACTCGTCATATGGCTCCTCGATCGCCAAGCGGAAAGCCGATCCCATTGTAACCACGCTGGTGGAAAGACAAGGTCCTGAGGCGAAAGGTTTCTGCGCCGATCCCATGGTGTTCGAGACCGATGCCGATTCATTTCTTGGCTCCGAACTGGACGCCGAGATCTTCGGCCCAACCACGCTGTTGGTGCGCCATTCGAGCCGCGAGCAGATTATTAAGATCGCAAATTCTCTTGAAGGCCATCTGACTGCAACAATTCATGGGACGGAGCAAGACCTTCGCGACTTTTCCGATCTCGTTGCCATTCTCGAAACGAAGGTGGGACGGTTGATCTTCAACGGTTTCCCCACAGGAGTCGAAGTCACACACGCCATGGTCCACGGCGGTCCGTATCCTTCGACATCCGATGGGCGCTCAACTTCAGTCGGAACTCAGGCGATCTTTCGCTTCGCACGGTTAGTCTGCTACCAGGGATTTCCCGACGCCGCTCTGCCTGATGAACTGAAAGAGGCCAACCCATTGGGGATCTGGCGAATGGTCGACGGAAATTTCCGCAACTAGTTTAAGAAAGCAAGCCCGGCTGAAGAGCCGGGCTGTTCAGCGAAAGTAAACGTTTGCCAAGGTGTCATAAATGCCAAATGTCACTCCGCGATACCCTCATGCACGTCTTCTAAGAAGAGTTCTTCTGGTGGGCTCATTGATCTGCGCCCCGCTGCCAGTGTCGTCCGTGGCGCAGAACCAGAGTTTCGCCGCGGAGCAAGGCAATAAGACGATCAAATTGCATCCGCTCCCGCTGAACCATCTCAGGCTCACGGGGGGACCGCTCAAAGCCGCTCAAGACGCCGACGCGAAATACTTGCTCGAACTTCAGCCAGATCGCATGCTTGCTTTTCTTCGCCAACGCGCCGGGCTGAAAGCCAAGGCGGAAGGCTATGGCGGCTGGGATGGTCCAGGGCGCAATCTCACAGGACACATTGCAGGCCACTACCTCTCCGCAGTTAGCCTGATGTGGGCTGCGACTGGAGACGCTCGCTTCAAAGAGCGCTCCGACTACATCGTCGAACAGTTGAAAGAGATTCAGGATGCTCAAGGCGATGGCTATATCGGCGCTTTGGAAGACAACCAGGGTGTTGACGGTAAACAGCGCTTCGTTGACTTAAGCAATGGCGTCATCAAATCCGGGGGGTTCGATCTGAACGGCCTCTGGTCTCCTTGGTATGTCGAGCATAAACTTTTTGCTGGCCTGAGGGACGCCTATCGATACACAGGCAATCAAACTGCGTTGCAGGTGGAAATCAAGTTTGCAGGGTGGGTTGAGAAAATTCTGTCTCGACTAAGCGACGATCAATTGCAACGCATGTTGGGCACCGAATTCGGAGGAATGAACGAAGTCCTTGCCGAACTGTACGCCGATACCGGTGACGAGCGGTGGCTAATTCTCACTGACAAATTCCATCAGAAGGCAATTCTCGATCCTCTCTCGCAAGATCACGACGTAATAGCGCACACGCATGGCAACACCCAAATCCCCAAGGTGTATGGGGCGCTCATGCGCTACGTCTATACGGGCAATCAGGCTGATGAAGAAACAGCCAAGTTTTTCTGGAATCAAGTCGTCGATCACTACAGCTTCGCCACGGGAGGCGACGGCAAGAACGAATACTTTGGCGCTCCCGACAAGCTGAACGATATGGTCGACGGCCGCACGGCTGAGACGTGCAATGTGTACAACATGCTGAAGATGACGCGCACGCTCTTCTCCGTCGAGCCCGATATTCGCTATGCCGATTTCCATGAGCGCGCATTGTTTAACCACATTCTTTCTTCGCAGGATCCACGCGATGGAACTGTCACCTACATGCTTCCCGTTGGCCGCGGAGTTCAACACGAATATCAACGCATGTTCGAGGACTTTACCTGCTGCGTCGGTTCCAGCATGGAAAGCCACGCGCTGCACGGTGCCGGAATCTATTACTACAAGAACTCCGAGGAGTTCTGGATTAGCCTCTACGCACCTTCCACCGCTCGCTGGGACTCGGCTGGCGTTGAACTGGAGACGGCGACCGACTTTCCGATCGGCTCATCTGCTTCGGTGAAAATCCAAACTAAAATTCCAAAGACATTCACGCTCGCTCTGCGGCGGCCGTATTGGGCCGGCGACGGGTTCAGCGTGAAAGTAAACGGCCGTCCGTTGAAGGATCTCCCTGCTGCGGATTCGTACGTCAAGATCAACCGCGTCTGGAAGCAAGGTGATAAGGTGGATCTCGTTCTCCCGAAAGTCCTACATGAAGACCCATTGCCAGACAATCCCAGCCGAATGGCGTTAATGTGGGGACCACTCGTTCTGGCTGGCGATCTTGGACCGGACATTCCCCAGCGCGAAGGCGACGAAGAAACTCCGAAGGGACCAACCGCGCCTCCACTCGTCGCTGATAAACCACTCGAGCAGTGGCTCAAGCCAGAGTCCGAGAAGCCAGGCTGGTTCAAGACGGCCGGAGTTGGACTAACCAATGACATCGAATTCGCTCCTCTTTACGAACTGCCACGCCGGAGATATGCAGTCTACTGGGATGTATTTACTCCCGAAGAATGGAGCAAGCGATCAGCCGAGTACAAGGCTGAGCAGGAAAAGCAGCAGAAACTCCAGGCTGCGACGATCGCTTTTGCCCAGCCCGGCGAAATGCAATCAGAGCGCGACTTCAACGAACAAGGAGAAGAGTCTAAGCCACTGGTCTGGAGAGGACATCATGGCCGCGGCGGAAAAGGTTGGTTCTCGTTCGATCTGCCGGTAGACAACGCGCACCCGGTTGCGCTCTGGGTGACCTACGGCGGCGAGTCGTGGCGAAAGAGCAGTTTCGACATCTTTGTCGACGGCCAAAAAATCGCTGATCGTGACGAGCCTACACGCAGCCCTGATCAGGAATTGCAGTTAACTGATGTCCGCTACGCGATTCCGCCCGAGTTGCTCACCGGTAAGAACAAGATAACCGTACGATTCGCGGCGACGAATGGAAATGATATCCGCGGAGTATTTGGACTGCGCACCATACGCGCCGACGAGGCACGCTGAGTACGGAGGTGGTCGGCACGAGCAGATGCCTCGGCGCTTTTCGCGCCTCGGAATGACAAGGGAAAATTAGAACAGAATGGCCAAAAGCTGGTCACTCATCTGCCCGACTTTCTTTCGGCATGTGCTGTGCTTGCGGAAAGAATGAAAGAAGTTGCCGCGTCGACAACATACTCGTTTCGGTACGTTGACCTGCATACTCGATCGCGTAGATTCCAGGCTCTCGCACTTCCAAGAAATCGAAAGTGTCGAGTATGCGTAACGCAACCACTTGCCCCATGGCCGAACCTGACCCGTAAACGCCTCTCGCCAATCACCCTCGGCTGACAGTCGCACCACGTTGCGACCATCAAGGAGCAAGATCGAGCCCGATTCAGAATTGATAGTGACTCGTGACAACGGATCTTCGGGGGAGAGGACGATCCTATCGCTCTGGCTAGAGGCATCGGTTCTGGAGAGCAGATGCCTTTTCCGTCGGACTGCCGGAGTGACACGTAAATATTCCGGCCATTCCTCCTGTAACAAGTGACTTGCCGAGTAGAGGTCGGGTGCAAATTCCAGATTGAACCCCGCTTTACCAACTTGCGCTGACGGAAGTGCATCGTCGAGCTGGACGGCAATTCGAAAGCCTTCACTCTCCGGACGGACATCCACGCGATCCTTCAAGCCGCGATCGGTAGGCCTCGCGACAATAAATTCGATGACGCACGAGTCTTTTTTCCCTGTGGGAGTGTTTTGGCGTACATTGGCGCATCCATGGAGCGTAAGCGCTTGGTAGGCTGAACTGAGAGTTGTTAAATCATGAGTCTTTACCCTACGTCGCGTAACGTCGACAACTTTTCACACTTAACGAAGCCGCAGGAACGATCGGGACTGAGGCAGCAAATTGAGAGTTTTTTCAAATCGGCTGCCGCACAATCCACCCAACCGCATTTATGCTCCCGTTGTGGCGCAGAGTTGAGGTACATCGATACGACCTTCTCGCTGCTGGGAACAAGTTCCGCATGGAATATAAAAGTTCCCACGTGCGGTTGCACCGTAGAAAACGGTGCTAGCGCTGGCAGCAAGCAGACGGAGCGGGTCCCGTTGGATGGGGACACGAAGAAAGCAAGTGCCGCTTAAAGTACGCAGCGTCACTGTTCTACGTCAGGCCACCTGGCGAGATGGCGGACCTGCATGAATGACTCCAGGTTTGCCGTGCGCCGGACGATGGATGTCCTGACGATCGCTAGGTCCCTTGCGAACCGGGACGCCCCGAACCGGCACAGTCCTTCTGGTGCGGATCGATTCGTAAATCGCTTCAATAATACGAACATCCGCGAGTCCTTCGAAGCCGTCCGGCTCCGGGTCCCTATTTTTGAGGATGCAGTCTGAGAAATACGTCAGCTCTGCGGCAAACTGATCCCGCTTACCGAAGACTCTTGTTTTCCTCTTTTCAGCGATTGTTGTCTCGAGTTTGATCCCTTCTGCGTACTGATAAGCTGGGTCGACACGAAGTGCTCCCTTGCTGCCGGTAAGCGTATATCGACTCACGTCGTGGCCGCCGAAGCTGGAGGTAAAAGTCGCTAGGCGCTCTCCGGGAAAGCGCATGGCCACGGATACCATTTCTTCGGTCTGAGTAAACCGGGTATCACCTTTTTTCGACTCGGCTAATGCGGTAACTTCGACTGGCTCCGACCGGAAAAGATACCGTGCCGCATTGATACAGTACACGCCCATATCGTAAAGAGGACCGCCACCATGGGTGACAGGTTCTTTCACGCGAACATTGCTCTCAATAACTTGCTGGGCGAATTCCGAGGTGAAAAAGCGAGGATTTCCGATTCTGCCGGAGTTTGCCAGTTTGATCGCCTCCAAATTACCTGCCTCGAAGTGAAGCCGATAAGCAATCATCAGCTTTGTATAGTTTTGCTCAGACGCATTAATCATGGCCAGGCAGTCTTCAGCTGTCGGCGCCATCGGTTTCTCGCACAGCACATGGACTCCGGCAGCCGCAGCACGCACCGCATATTCGCGGTGCAGGTGATTTGGCAATGTAATAAATACCGCGTCAACGTTAGAGAGTGCACGACTGAAGTCGTTGTAAGAATACAGATGTTCAAGCTTGTACTTCTTGCCCAGTGTCCCAAGTTTCTCAGGATCGTCGGACACCAGTGCCAGTAACTCCGAATTGCGTGCATTTTCAAAGGCGGGCAGCACGGCGACCTGTGCGATATGACCTAAGCCCACCACTGCATAGCGAACTCGACTTCTGGATGTGCGCTGATTCATATCTTCCTCTAAGCGGTTGAAGTCACAAGGAAAAAGCGTTAGGCGGCGCGGTCTGCCACATTAGACTTGCCCGCAGCCTTGGCACAGTGTGCGCAGCAAAAGATCTGATCGCCGACCTCGATTCCGTGGCCGATAATGCGACATGAGCAATGACTGCAGGATGGCGCGACAGCAGCGATGGCGCACTCAAAACTGTCAAAGGTGCGACGCCTACCGCCGATGATGACGTCAAAGCACTTGTCGTATTGGTTTCCGCAGATTTCGCAAGTTGCCATGAACGTACCCTCAAACTGTGGTGTTTTGGCAGGGTTAGGTGCCTTAGACTTGCCGAAAGTTGCAGCCTATGAGAAGAGAAAGCAATCAAATTCAACTGAGCACTAAACCACGAGTAGTGACTCCGCCAGGTGGTCCTCCTCAGCGTTAGTGAGAGGGTGTATTGAAATCAGCCGTTCCAACTCTGACAATGGTGCCCGTCCGCTGTGGTTTGCCTTCGTTGGTCTCCTCTTTAGCCTCTGTCGCTGGCAGGGGCGTAGGCTTCTCGGTCCAGACCCCGTACACGCGTCCCCCATATGCCGCGAGCCCGCTGTAATCGCCAAAGAACACTCCTCCGGCTTCGAATGGGTCCTCCGTCCATGCGTAATTCTTGAATGACGATCCGCCATCGGTGGAACGCGCCAGCACTACGCTCTGCTTACGGTTCTGCGGGTCCTGCCTTCGATCGTAGAAAACCACGTTGACGGAACTATCGGTGGGATCCACCGCAAGCCATTGAAAGAACTGCTCAGCGGCATTGTGAGCCGGATCGTTGTTCACGCGAACTGGTGCGGTCCAGTGCTTGCCTCGATCGCTCGAACTCGAAAGAAAAACATCCAGATCGCCGTTCCGATAATCGCTCCAAGTCACATACAGACGGTCGCTCTTGGGATCGATGGCGATCTGCGGAAATCCGTTGGCCCGATCGAGGGTATTGATGGCGAACATGATAGGAGCTGTGTGGAGGATCGAGCGGGCATGAGAAAAGCTCTTACCGCCATCTCGCGACGAGGTAAACATGATGTCATTGTCCTGGCTCCAAGTAGCGTAGAGCGTGCCATCGGAGCCGACCGTGCCGTCGAATCCTTCAGCGGCGCCGTTGTCATCGCGAGGTAATCCAGGGTGGGCGTCGATCTCGATCGGCTGGGACCACGTTTTGCCGTCATCCGTTGAGCGCGAAAGTAGCATCTGCGAGTCGGTCAACCGCCAGCGCGTCCACCCCACGTAGAGATTCCCCGCGAATTTACTCTTGCTGTTGTCAGCTACGATGTATGGCTTATCCTCAAAGGGAATTCCTGCAGCTGTGGGCTGCTCGGCAACTGGATAGTGTTCTGCCTCCCAAGTCTTCCCACCGTCAAGCGAGCGCCTTACGAAAATGCCATTGCGCGTTGCGCCATGCGCCCAATAGTTAAAGGTGCCAAGCTTGTCGAATGCGATGTAACAGACGAAGGCATGACCCTGGTTGTCGAAAACAGTCGAAACGTCGCCCGAAACCCTGTAGTTTTTCGGATCCACGCCTTCTGCTGACTGCCAGTTATGACCGGCATCTTCCGAGTAAGACGCATGAACATTGTCTTGAAAAACCGCGACCACCTGTTTCGGGTTCGACGGATTCACGGCGATGGCCGGCTCAGTGAAATACCCGGGCTGCTGAACGAGCGTGAAAACCTCCGCTTGAGGAGCCTTCGGGAGATCCTGCGCATGAACAGGTGCCGAAACCACAACAATGGCGGCTAGAGCACGGAAAATTAACCTTCGTAATGATTCCATTTATAGTCCTCGGGTCGCTTCACGGCAGAATCAATCTCCGAACTTAACTTGCGCAAAGAGCCGCGCCTCCGGCGATACCAGCGTCGGCCCCGTAATGCGCCATTCGCAACGGGATCTCATTTGCTTTTGGATTGACGCACCACTCCGGTAGCTTAAGCTGAATCTGCTCAAAAAACGGCTTCAGCATCGCCGCAACGCCTCCACCGATAACGATCACATCGGGATCGAGCAAATCCACAATACTTCCCAGCCATGGGGTCAGAAGTTCGACCGTCTCCGTGAGGACCTCTTGTGCCATTGGATCCCCGACAGCATATGCCCGCGCGACAGTTTGGCTCGTGACCGACGCAACGTCGCCACTAGCGAGGCCGAGCATTGCGGAATCGCGCGACCGATCCGCAGTGAGCTTGGTCCGCGCCCGTGCCCCAATCGCTGTGCCACTCGCTAGCACCTCGATGCATCCGCGCTTACCACAGCCACAGACCGGCCCTCGATAGTCGATGCTTACGTGACCTCCCTCGCCAGCTGAGCCTGTCTTGCCGTGATAAATCGCGCCGTCGAAGACTATGCCAGTTCCGATTCCGGTACCGATCGTGGCGTAAAACACGTAGCGAAAACCGCGCGCCACGCCCCACCGGGTTTCGGCGAGTGCTGCGGCATTGGCGTCGTTGTCTACCTTGACCGGGATTCGATAGAGCGCCCTGACTCTTTCCGCGAGCGGAAAGTTCCGCCAGCAGGGAACGTTCGGTGGATTCAGAACCACTCCGGTGCGCGGATCGAGCGGCCCCGGCGCACAGATTCCGATACCCTGTATTGCGTTCCCCGCATCGGTTGCGATTACTGACCGGATTGCCTTATCAACCGCGTCGAAACCGGCTTCCGCTGTTCCATTCGCGGCCATCGGTGTCCGCGTCTGGGAAAGAATCTTGCCGTAGTCGTCGACAACCCCAACGGCAACCTTGGTTCCTCCGATGTCGACACCGAGATATGGGCCTCTTTCTTTCTCTGTCATTGTTGGGCCGACTCGGCGAGGGCTGGCATCTTAGCGAACTTGATTTCTACCGTCTTAATCTCATACGGCTTTATTGGAACCGTGAGTTCCGAGTCTGTGACCGGCAAGTCTCCGATCGGCTTTTCCATCAGATTCGTTTCACGTGCCGACTCAGCCCCCGGAGGAAGATGAAAAGTTACGTTCCCCTCTTTCCCCGCCCATTCGTAGAACCGCAGGATCAGCGCCTTTTCGTCCTCTGCTTTCTTCATTGCGCTCACGATAACGTTGTCCGATTTGACCTGCACAAACGAATGCTCGGCCGGAAGACTGCCCTGATGCTTCCCAAAGGGGAGGGCGATCAGTTTGTAATTCAATTCGTATCCCTGTCGAATCGTGAGCGCATCCTTCCATCCGCCACCGTGAGGATAGAGCGAGTACGTAAACTCGTGGTGGCCTTCGTCTGCATGTGGATCGGGCCATTCAGGAGAGCGTAAGAGTGACAGTCGCAAGACATTTCCTTTCGCGTCGTATCCGTACTTACTGTCGTTCAGCAGGCTGAGTCCGTGCTTCCCGTCAGAAATGTCAGCCCAACGCTGAGCCGGCACTTCAAACTGTGCCTGCTCCGCCGGAGTACTCCGTGTAGTTGGACGTTCCACCGATCCAAATGGTATTTCGTAGGTTGCTTCGTTGCTGTGAGCGCTGACCGGAAAGGCGACCTTCAGCAGGATGTGCTTTTCGTGCCATTCGGTTTGCATTTTGACATCAACACGTGGAGTGCCAGCGTAGAGAGTAATGTCGCGAGTGAATGTCGAGTTCTGAAAATGGTTGTTAATCCGGATCACCGCCCGTAGTGGGCCGCTCTCCACCAGTTTTACCTCATCTGCCTTATCGAGATCCCAATGCTGCTTCTCGAAGTCGGCGTCGATGTTCCATGCATCCCACTGTTTCGGCTTATCGACGAATGTCTGCAGGAGATTGCCGCAGGTTGCGGACGTTGGTCCTCCTGTATCGGTTGCTGCAGGCGCCAGAGACTCCGTACCGCTGCGCTTGTCGAACAAACTGGTCATGCATCCGGTGTGCGGATCAATGTTTACCCGGACAAATTCGTTTTCGAGTGTATCCAGCGAAGCCTTCAACATGGAATGCACTGGGGTGGCCTTTGCCGCGGCTCGAACGAAGTAGGTCTGATATCCGAGAGACGGAGTGCTTGCCAAGAGCAGAAAGTGCGCTCGATGCGTCCCTGCATCCATGGAAAGTAATTGGGTTTCGGCTGGCTTCCCATTAGAGTCGACAACCTCAACCTGGCTCGCGGCCGCAGGCAGTTGTGCCTCAAGTTCCGTCACGCCAATCCGCGGCCATGACAGGGCATTGAAAAGAATGATCGGTGCGCCGTCCCGCTGCGTGTCGATGTGAGCCGCAAGTTCGTTCAGTGACCCTTGTGTAATCTCATTCGCGGCGCGGTCCACATCCTCCAGGTTCCGTTTTGCATCAAGATAATTCACCGCAATCCCCGAGCCCGGCATAATGTCGTGGAAGTGGTCAAAAAGAAGATTTTTCCAGATCTCCTCCATGTTCTGCGGATAAGGTCTGCCATACAACGAAGCCAAAGAGGCAAACTTTTCTGCATTTAAGACATTTTCTTCCGACCGGCGGATTCTTCGTTTTGTCTCGGCCTGCGTGGTGAACACTCCGCGGTGATATTGGAAGTAGAGCTCACCGTTCCATGTTGGTACCTGCATCGACGGCAATTTCTTTTCAAGATTGCTGAAGAATTCGCTGGCGAAGCTGAACTTCAAGTTCGGATAGACGGTGCTTGGTGCTCTGAGTTGGTCGGCGTGATCGAGCATGACGCGCGTCGGCCCGCCGCCGTGGTCCCCGACACCGTAGAGGTGCATCATCTCAGGATGGTCCGTCAGCTTGCTCCCATAGATCGACGGCATCCAGATTGAGAGGTCTTTCGCGAGTGGTTCCGCGTCTATGCCTCCCGCATAATCGTGCGGAAAGTAAGTCAGCAGTCGACTCCCATCAGGTGCTTGCCACCAAAAGAGCTTGTAGGGAAAAGTCGTGTATTCGTGCGCCCACAGCAGCTTCTGAGTTACGAAATATCCCATCCCCGATTTCGAATAGATCTGCGGCAGTTGCCAGTTGTAGCCAAAGGAATCTGGGTTCCATCCAATTTTTACGTCGACGCCGAAATTCTTTTGAAAATAGCGCTTGCCTACCAAAATCTGCCGCACCAGCGACTCCCCATCCGGCATATTCAGATCGGGTTCCACCCACATTCCACCGATGATCTCCCATCGGCCTTCCTTGACCCGCTGCTCGATCTCGCTGAACAGGTCCGGATATTTCTCCTGCATCCATTCGTAGGTGCGTGCCGATGACATCGTGAACTTGAAATCGGGGTATTCACGCATTAGGTCTAAGACGCTTCGAAAGGTATTGCGCACTACCTCGACCGTCTCAGTCCAGGGCCACAACCATGCCATGTCGATGTGGGAATTACCCACCAGCCGAATCGTGAACTGCTGCATCCACGGCTTCAGAGCCTCGAGTTTTTGGTGCGCCGCCCGCAGAGAGGCATCGAAGCCGGACTGGTCGGCCTTTTCCAGCGGGGTGAAATCCACAGCCCTGATCGCAGCATCGAGCTGCTCTTCCCGCTTTGTCTTCCCCTCTTCATAAGCCGCAATAATCGGGCGCGCCGCCAGAAACTCGAGTCGTAACAGTGCGGGATTGGGACGAGATGCTGGCGGCTCAACGATGATCTCAGCTCGCTCGAAGTTCGCCCGGCTCGCGTCTTTGGCCACCACGCGCGCCGCGACCAAAAACTTCTGACCCGGTTGCGCACTCTCAGTCAGGAGCACGGGAAGGATATTGTCATCATCGCCGCGGTATAGAACAGAACCGTTAGAAAACACGGTGATCATCAAAGCATCTGGGCTGGTAAATCTCAGGTTCAGCTCAACGCGCGATCCTTGCGTTGCGTAGCCGTTGATCTTCTCGGGAATTTGAATCCATCGCCGGAAAACTCGAGTACCGGTATATTCTTCCTCGTTCGTGCCCTCCCCAGGCGCAGCGTTCTTTACTTCATATCTGCCCCAGTCTGCATCGTTGATGCTGGGATCCTCCGGATGAGGAATATCTGAATGAAAGCGCCACTCCGGTTCGGCCTGCTGAGTCAAAGCTTCCAGCCGGTCTAGCGTGGGTTTATAAGGATCATTTGATTTGGCTTGGCTGAATGAGACCGCATTAATGAAGAGGGCCACGAAGAGCGCACGGGCGAAATGCTTCATGATTTAAAGGCGCACCTTTCCTAACAAGAGCTCGACGGCGAAGCTGATTAGGGTAACCAAGGATTATCGCTCAACATCGGTTGTGAGTCTAAGTCGTTGAATCTAAGGAGCTGAAGCCGGAGTCGCGCCAAATGCAAAAAATCTGATTCTTTTCATTCAAACTTTGAATCCAAGGGTTACTACAGGATATTGACGGGCTCGCGAGAGCCGCTTAGAATCAAGGCCTCAATGTCGGATTGCCTCAATCTTCGCGCGGTGTGTTGTTGCATCTGTTGTTGTTGTGGATGCGTGTGCACTGGCGCGGGGAGGCTGCTGACCTAAGAAGTTCTTCTTAAATAAGCACTCATCGACCCACCGCCAGAGCAACCTGGCGGTGGGTTTTTCTTTGCACGGAAGAGATCATGACACCTGCAATTACAGCGACGAAAGAAACGAAGGCTCAGCGGGCCGAGCGCCTCAAACGCGCCAAGAACCCATGGGAAGGATTGGAAGAGATCCGCCGGTTCGCCCGTGAGGGATTCGACTCAATTCCCCCAGAGTGGATCGGAACGTACTTCCGCTGGTGGGGTGTTTACACGCAGGGCGACGGCGCCGGGGTGACCGGTGGACGGGGCGGAGAAGGCCGAGCGATACAGCGATTCATGGTTCGTATCCGGATTCCGAACGGAATCCTCACTTCCACTCAGTTGCGCACCATCGCTGATCTCACCCGCCGCCACGCCAACGGCATTGCCGATCTCACCGTCCGCCAGAACATTCAGCTACATTGGGTCACGATTCAGTCGTTGCCAGAAGTTCTCGATGGTCTTTGGCAGGTTGGCCTGAACACGACCGGAGCCTGCGGCGATGTCGTCCGAAACGTGACGGGATGCCCTGTAGCCGGCGTAGACGCCGACGAGGTTGTTGACGCTTCTCCTCTGGTCCTTCAAGTCTCGAAGCTTCTTGCCGGAAATGCCGATTTCTACAACCTGCCGCGCAAGTTCAAGATCTCGATCGCCGGATGCAACTCATGGTGCTCATATCCGGAGATCAACGATATCGGCCTGACCGCAGTCACGCGGAAAGTCAACGGCAGGCCAGAGGTAGGGTTCTCGCTCCGCGTGGCCGGAGGATTATCGGCAGAACCATATCTCGGAGCCCGCCTGAATGCGTTCGTCCGTTGGGATCAGGTTCTTCCGGTCGTAAAGGGTATCGCTGAAATCTTCCGCGACTCCGATGTTCTCCGGGAGCATCGTGAGCGCGCCCGCCTCAAGTTCCTCTTCCTTCGCCACGGCTGGACTGCTGAACGTTTTCTTGCGGAACTGAACGAACGGATCGGGTTTCAACTTGATCCAGCAGCGGAAGAGCACCGGCCGAACGACGTTTATCGCGATCACGTCGGCATTCATCCCCAAAAGCAGCCCGGTCTGTCCTATGTAGGAGCCGTGGTGCTCCGTGGACGCATCACCGCGGACCAGATGCAGGCGACCGCGAATCTCGCAGAGCATTACGCGGGTGGCGAATTGCGCGCTACGGGTATGCAGAACCTGGTCGTCGTGAATGTCCCAACGATCAATGCCGACGAACTGGCGAGCGGATTGAATGCGATCGGATTTCAGGTGAATGGTTCGCCTTTTTCCCGAGGAACTGTCGCCTGCAGCGGAACGGAGTTCTGCAAATTAGCGATCACCGAAACCAAGAGCTTCTCAAGGTGGCTCGTCGAGGAATTAGAAGAGCGCCTCCCGGGATTCGATCAGCATTTGAAGTTGCACGTGACCGGCTGCCCCAACAGTTGCGGCCAGCATTGGATCGCGGACGTAGGCATCGAGGGCAAGAAGATCAAAGTGAACGACCGCCTGCTCGATGCTTACTACTTCTGCGTGGGCGGTTCGCTAGGACTGCATCAGTCGACGGCGCGCCCGATTGGGTTCCGGTGCTTGGCGACTGAAGTTCCCGATGCGCTCGAGCGTCTGCTTTCTCGTTATCTCGCGGATCGCGAACCAGGGGAAAATCTGCGCAGTTTCTTTGCGCGCCACAACAACGATCAACTCCGTGAATTCCTCGCGGGAGAAAGCGTAGCCGCCGTCGCTCGCGATCTGCCCAATTCTCAAACTCTGACACAACTTGCAGGAGGTGCCGGTGACTAGCCTATTCCCAATGTTCATGAAGCTCGATGGCCGGCAATGCTTGGTTATCGGTGCGGGCAAGGTCGGCGAACCGAAGATTGAGGGTCTCCTCGAAACCGGTGCTCGCATTCACGTTGTTGCGATCGAAACCACTGCTCAGGTGCGCGAATGGGCGCGTCTGGGAAAGATTGAACTTAGTCTGCGCCCATATGCCATCACTGATTTGGAAGGAGTGTTTCTCGCCGTGGTCGCCACGTCGTCGCGTTCACTCAACGAATGGATCTACCGCGATGCTCAGCAACGGGGAGTGCTCTGCAACGTGGTCGACGTACCAGACCTCTGCGACTTCTTCTATCCGGCAGTCGTTCGGCGTGGTGATTTGCAGATCGCAGTTTCGACGGGCGGACAGAGTCCGTCATTGGCGCAGAAGATTCGTCAACAGCTTGAGAAGCAATTTGGACCTGGCTACACATCCTGGGTCGCAGAATTGGGAGCGACGAGAAAACTCATCCTGGCCAGCGACCTCGACCGCGAGCGCAAGCTGGATCTGCTGCATTCTCTAGCCAGCAGGGAAGCCGTAGAAGCAGCGTTGGCCGAAAGCCTCGAACTTACTGCACAAGGGGAACACGCATGAAGGGGAAGGTCTATCTGGTGGGTGCAGGGCCGGGAGATCCGGAACTCCTTACGCTCAAGGCGCTCCGCGTTTTACGAACGGCAAAGGCTGTCTTGTACGACGACCTTGTGGCGCCCGAGATCTTGAGGCTCATTCCGCCGGCAGCGCAGCTTCATAACGTCGGCAAGCGTTGCGGAACGAAGAAGATTCAGCAGGAAGAGATCAATTTCTTGATGATCGCGTTAGCCGACTCCGGACTGCAGGTCGTCCGTTTGAAGTCTGGCGACCCGATGATTTTCGGCCGTGCGGGAGAAGAGATTGATGCTCTGCGTAAGGCTGGAGTCGATTACGAAATCGTTCCTGGTGTGACCTCGGCTTTGGGTGCCGCGGCAGCCGCGGAAATCCCACTTACGCGTCGCCGGACGTCCTCTGCAGTTGTGTTCATCACAGCGCACCAGGCTTCGGCCAGTGAGGCCGCAGATTGGGCCAAGTTAGCCGGAAGCGGCGCAACGCTCGTCATCTACATGCCGGGCCACGACCACGCCGGCATCGCTGCAAACTTGAAGAACGCAGCCCTTGCATCCGACACACCCTGCGCGATCATTTCGCGGGCCACGACAAGGCAACAGAAGTTCTTCCGCACTACAGTTGGCGCATTAGCGGAGGCACCACAACTTCCATCGCCAACGCTTCTTGTCGTAGGTGAAGTTGTCCGCAAGTCGGATGCGGCGATTTCCGAGTTAGCATCGCCAGCTTCTGACGATCTCTACCTTTCATCAGCAGTACTTACGGATTTGAATCCACAGGCAGTTTCAATAGGGCAGGAGCCAGTTGCGTGAAAGATCATAAGCGCATTTCTTTTGAATATGTAAAGGGATTGGCGAGCGAAGAGCTCCAACGGGCAGCAGAACACTGGACGCCCCAGCACGCACTCTCATGGGCCTTTGAGAAGTTCGGAAACAGGGTCGCCATCTCCTCGGCCTTTGGCGCTGAGGGAATGGTCATCATCGACATGGCCTCGCGCATCTGCCCGGATTTCCGGCTTTTCACTGTCGACACGGAGTTTCTCTTTCCCGAAACCTATAAGTTGATGGATCGGATTGAGGAACGCTACGGAGTGACGATCGAACGTGCCTATCCGCTTCTCTCGCCAGAGGAACAGGAACGCACGCACGGAGACGCCCTCTGGACCCGCGATCCCGACCTCTGCTGCAACCTGCGCAAGGTCGAACCACTCCGCCGGAAGCTGGGAGAGTTGGATGCTTGGATCACCAGCATTCGCCGCGATCAGACATCGGACCGTTCTGGTGCGCGCAGGATCGAATGGGATACAAAGTTCAATCTGGTGAAGATCAATCCGATCGTCGATTGGACTTCAAAGCAGGTCTGGCGCTACATCCACGACCACGATGTCCCCTATAACGAATTGCACAATCAGGACTATCCAAGCATTGGCTGCACGCATTGCACGCGCGCCGTTCGTCCCGGCGAAGACCCTCGCGCCGGCCGTTGGCCCGGCTTCGCCAAGACCGAGTGCGGACTGCATGTGATCGAGCCGGCGCCGGTGATTACAGAATCCACGATCGCAGACAGCGCAGAGTGCGGAATTTAAGTAAGGCTGTGCCGATTGGTGCGGTTCAAGGCGTTCCCTTGCGATTGCCATTCCGAGCGTAGCGAGGAATCCCTACCCGCGGCAATTGCTCTACGGTAGGGATGTTTCGACTCCGCCGGAGTTCCGCTTCGCTGAACTCCGGCTCCGCTCAACATGACACTCTCTGGGTGCACAGAAGAAGGGGAGCAATATTTTCCTTAAACACTCTAGCCTGCCTGGCAAAAGGCGCTAGAGATGCCTCCCCAGTCCCGCACAGACTCTGCATCGGGGAAGAAAACCCTGTGCAATCGCTGGACTGATTCCTGTGCCTTTGACTCCTCAACCAAAAACGAGATGGTCCGGTCCGAAGCTCCCTGGCACAGAACCGTCACGTCCAAGTCGGCAACAGTCGCAAAGACGCGACTTGCAATCTCGGCGTCCCGGCGGACGTTTTCCCCTACCAGACACACGAGAGCTCGGTGATTTTCCCATCGCACATCTGCGTGATCTCGGAGCTTCGCAGCAATTTCTGGCAGGGCTGGCGTTGCGCTAACCAAAAGCGATACCCGGCCAAGTGATGCGCCCATGACGTCCACATGACACGAATGTTCGTCGAATACTCCGAACAACTTGCCCAGCAAGGCGGAATCGACACCCTGAGGAGCCGAGATTTCGACGGATGCCACGTTCCCCTTCGCCGTAATCGCGCTCACCCTTCGCGACTGCCGTGGCGTGCGCGCGACGATCACGGTACCTTCGGCCTCGGGGTTGCGTGAATTCAAGACATGAACCGGAATGTTCTCACGCATCGCCGGAGCCAGTGTGGCCGGATGCAGCACTTTGGCGCCAAAATGCGCCAATTCGGCAGCCTCATCGAAACTCATCTTTCGGATCACGCGTGCATCGGCACAGAGCTTCGGATCCGTCGTCATAACGCCATCCACATCTGTCCAGATTTCAATTCGCGATGCGCCGAGGGCTGCTCCGAGGATCGAAGCGCTAAAGTCTGATCCGCCGCGACCGAGCGTCGTGGGCACTCCATCTGCGGTTGAAGCCATGAAGCCCGCCAGAACCGGCACCTTCCCGGCCTGCAACAAGGACCCAACAACTTCCTGGGCTTGTTGGTTGGTGGCGTCCCAGAGTGGACTCGCCTGCCCATGTCGACTGTCGGTAACAATGCATGACCGTGCGTCGACATGGGCGGCCTTCAGTCCAGCTTCGCAAAGAGCAGCGGCTACAAGTCCGCTTGAGAAGCACTCGCCAAAGCCGAGGAGGGAATCCTGCGTCTTTAGATCCAGTTCGCGCGAGCTCTCGAGTTTTTGCAGCAATACCTCCAGCGCCTGAAACTCGCTCCTCAAGGCTCGGTCAAGTTCCGCGTAAGCCGAACCAGTTACCAGGGAATCGGCAATTTCCTCGTGCCGGACGTAAATGTTACGGACCGTGTTTAATGCAGATCCCAAATGGCCGGACGCGGCTGATCGTCCGGCATCAAACAGTTGATCGGTAACCCGCGCCAGCGCGCTGACCACAACGACAGGCTGTATGCCCTGGTGACGACTCACAATGTGGATAAGGCGTTTGATTGCCTCGGAATTCTCGACTGACGTGCCGCCGAATTTCATTACAACGATCTGGTCGTCCTGCTCAAACCTGCTGGGTTGCTCTACTCCACTCATCGCTTTAGCTCCCTTTCTCCAATTTCGGCCAAAACAAAAACCCACCGCCAGATCGCTTCTGGCGGTGGGTTCGGGTGAGTTTCTTAAGAGTGCTTTACTTCATCCGTTCCCGTCCTCCAGAAGACACGTAATTCGTGTCGACATGCCTGTGCCTGTCGATGTAATTCGCTTCGCCTTCTGGATGGAGGGAATCATGAAAGAATCCAGCTAAAGCATACTGTGGGATCCAGGTACCTCAAAATTCAAAATTATGATGGATAGCATCAAATTTTCAGGTTAAATCAGGCGTCAGCCTTCTTCATCTGCGTCGCAAACTGCCGCAGAAGTCCCACAAACGCGGTCGATGCCACCGACAGCGTGCGGTCTCGCCGGTACGCCAGGCCAAGCTCCCGATATAGATTAGCGTCCTCTAGATCGATGAGCTTGACCCTGCCCGCTTCCATCTCATCGAGCGCGAACGACGCGCTGATCAGCGATACACCCAGGTCCGCGGCCACAAAGCTCTTGATCATCCCAATGCTCGGCAGCTCCATGCGGACCTGCAATTCCGAGCTATATGGGCGAAAGAGCTTATCCAGCAGTCGCCGCGTATGTCCGGTCTTGGGGAATAGCAGTGGGTGCTTCGCGATCTCACTGACCGGCACGACTTTGAACTTGGCAAGCGGATTTTTCGGGCTTACCATCAGCATCAGCTTATCGCGGAAAATCGGCTGTATTTTCAGGCTGGGAGACTGGATGGGCAAGGTCAGAATACCAACTTCCACCGCGCCATTTTCCAGCTTTTCGACGATCTTATAGCTGAAATTTCGGTAGATGCTGATCTGTACCGGCGGATAACGGCGGCAATACTCAGCAAAAACCTCTGGCAGAACGTACAAACACGTAGCCTCGTTGGCTCCGACCCGCAGCGTTCCTCGCGGAGTCCCCTTATGGTCGGCCACCGCGGTCAGAGACTCTTCGCGAAGGTTCTTCATCCGTTCGGCGTATTCGTAGAAGATTTGGCCCGCCGGCGTCAATTTGACGGTCTTGCCCGAACGGTCCAGCAAGCGGTCTCCATATTCCTGTTCGAGTTGACGTATCTGCGCGCTGACCGCAGATTGCGAGCGAAAAACCTTCTCGCCAGCGCGGGAGAAACTACCTTGGCGGGCCACTTCCAGAAACGTGATGAGTTGATCGAAGTCCATGGGATGAGCGAGATTATAGCGAAATCCTTAGAAATCTCGATGAATAACCCGCACTCGCAAAGCTACGAAGCGCCCTCTGATTTTTGCATGGAAGGCATCAAAATTCTTTATTGTACTTTGCACTCCCCGAGGCGGTATTAACTTAAGGTTGGCCTGTTCCGCCGGACAGGATTAGTGTCCCGATCGCGTTGCAGTCGAAATCGGTCCACTCAAAAATTCACAACCTGCGATTTTTTTGATGGAGTCCGCGATGACGCCTCTCAACCCGCCGAATGGTCTGCCTGCTGCGCAAGGACTTTACAACCCTGCGCATGAGCATGACGCCTGCGGCATCGGGTTCGTCGCCAGCATCAATGGCGAAAAGAGCCATGACATCATCGCGAAGGGAATCCAGGTCCTTTTGAATCTGGCGCATCGTGGCGCGTGCGGCTGCGATCCGGAAACCGGCGATGGCGCCGGCGTTCTCATCCAGATTCCACATAAGTTCTTCGCGGGTGAGTGCGAAAAGCTCGGATTCACCCTGCCGCAGCCCGGTGCATACGCTGTCGGGATGACCTTTCTGCCAGTCGAAAAGCACCCTCGCCTGCAATCCGAGGGAATTCTGGAACGAATCATTAAAGAAGAAGGCCTGACTTTGCTCGGCTGGCGCGATACGCCGGTCTACGCTTCCGCCATCGGCCGCATTGCTCGCGCCTCACAGCCGTATATCCAGCAGGTATTTGTGCGCTGTCCGGCGGGCATGGACGAAGATACCTTCGAGCGCAAGCTGTACGTAGTGCGCAAGCGGGCGGAAAACGAAGTTCGCGAATCGGACGTAGAAAACGCGGAGATGTTCTACATCCCCTCATTCTCCTGTCGGACGATCGTCTACAAAGGCCTGCTCCTCGCGAATCAAATCGCGAACTTCTACCGCGAACTCGCCGACCCTGACGCAGAGAGCGCACTCTGCCTGGTCCACCAGCGGTTCTCAACCAATACCTTTCCGAGTTGGGAGCGTGCGCATCCATACCGCTACATCGCGCACAACGGAGAGATCAACACACTCCGCGGCAACGTGAACTGGATGCACGCCCGCCAATCTCTATTGAGTTCGCCATTGTTCGGCCACGACCTGAAAAAGCTGTATCCGATCATTGCGCCGAACGGCAGTGATTCAGCCAATTTCGACAATGCTGTGGAGTTGCTCTATCAGGCCGGACGCACCCTGCCGCACGTGATGGCCATGCTCATTCCAGAAGCCTGGGCGGGCAATCCGCACATGAAGCCGGAGAAGCGGGCCTTCTACGAATATCATGCGTGCGTCATGGAACCGTGGGACGGTCCTGCTGCGATTGCATTCACCGACGGACGCGTGATCGGCGCAACGCTCGACCGGAACGGCCTTCGTCCTGGACGCTACGTCGTCACTCACGACGGTTTGGTCGTGATGGCCTCCGAAGCCGGAGTGCTCGATGTTCCGGCTGAGCAGGTGAAGCGCAAAGGACGTCTGCAGCCCGGGAAGATGTTCCTCGTGGATACGGTCGAGGGTCGCATCGTTTCCGACAAGGAGATCAAAGACAAGCTAGCCTCGCAGCATCCGTACGCCGAGTGGGTGGCGGAAAACCAGATCACCATCGATCAACTCCCCGAGCCAACTCGCATGCACCATCCCGACGCCGAGGCTCTTCTTCGTCGGCAGCGTGCTTTCGGCTATAGCGATGAGGACCTGCGGATGATTCTTTCCCCGATGGCGACCAAGGGCGAGGAGCCGGTCGGATCCATGGGGACCGACACGCCGCTTGCCTGTTTGTCCGACAAACCGCAATCGCTCTTCAACTACTTCAAGCAGCTCTTTGCACAGGTCACCAATCCGCCGATCGACCCTATCCGCGAAGAAATGGTGATGTCGCTGATCAGCT
>DATFQQ010000218.1:0-63360 GCA_035264195.1 Candidatus Sulfotelmatobacter sp.
TCTTCGCCCGCGAGTGCGAGAAGCTCGGATTCACCCTGCCACAGCCCGGGACATACGGCGTCGGCATGACCTTCCTGCCGGTTGAGAAACATCCTCGCCTGCAATCCGAAGGAATTCTGGAACGAATCATCAAGGAAGAAGGCCTTGAGTTGCTCGGCTGGCGTGACACGCCGGTCTATGCTTCGGCCATCGGACGCGTAGCCCGCGCCTCGCAGCCTTACATTCAGCAGGTCTTCGTGCGCTGTGCGCCGGGCATGGATGAAGATACCTTCGAGCGCAAGCTCTACGTTGTGCGCAAGCGGGCGGAAAACGAGGTTCGCGAATCCGGCGTAGAAAACGCGGAGATATTTTACATCCCGTCGTTCTCGTGTCGGACGATTGTCTACAAAGGTCTGCTCCTCGCGAACCAGATTGCGAAGTTCTATCGCGAACTCGCGGATCCCGATATAGAGAGCGCAATCTGCCTGGTTCACCAGCGGTTTTCAACCAATACGTTTCCAAGTTGGGAGCGTGCGCACCCGTATCGCTACATCGCGCACAACGGAGAGATCAATACCCTCCGCGGCAACGTGAACTGGATGCACGCCCGCCAATCTCTCCTAAGTTCACCGTTATTCGGCGATGATCTGAAAAAGCTGCATCCGATCATTGCGCCCAACGGCAGTGACTCGGCCAATTTTGACAATGCAGTGGAGTTGCTCTATCAGGCCGGACGCAGCCTGCCGCACGTCATGGCCATGCTCATCCCGGAAGCGTGGGCGGGCAATCCGCACATGAAGCCGGAGAAGCGCGCATTCTACGAGTATCACGCCTGTGTGATGGAACCGTGGGATGGTCCCGCTGCCATTGCATTCACTGACGGACGCGTGATCGGCGCAACGCTCGATCGAAACGGCCTTCGCCCCGGGCGCTACGTCGTAACTCACGATGGCTTGGTCGTCATGGCGTCTGAGGCAGGAGTGCTCGATGTTCCCGCTGAGCAGGTGAAGAGCAAAGGACGTCTGCAGCCGGGAAAGATGTTCCTCGTCGATACGGTTGAGGGCCGCATCATCTCCGACAAGGAGATTAAAGAGAAACTGGCATCGCAGCATCCTTATGCCGACTGGGTTGCGGAAAACCAGATCACCATTGACCAACTGCCCGAACCAACTCGCATGCACCATCCTGACGCTGAGAATCTTCGGCGTCGGCAGCGCGCTTTCGGCTATAGCGATGAAGATTTGCGAATGATTCTTTCCCCGATGGCGACCAAAGGCGAGGAGCCGGTCGGATCCATGGGGACCGACACGCCGCTTGCCTGTTTGTCCGACAAGCCGCAATCGCTCTTCAACTACTTCAAGCAGCTCTTTGCACAGGTCACCAATCCGCCGATCGACCCTATCCGCGAAGAAATGGTGATGTCGCTGATCAGCTACATCGGCAGCGAGCGCAACATCCTTGAAGAGGCGCCGGAAAACTGCCACATGTTGAAGCTGGCGCATCCGCTGCTTACCAATCGCGATCTCGAGAAGTTGCGCCGCGTTTCGAATCGTGACCTACTTGCGACCACTCTGTCCACGCTGTTTCGCGCGAGCGAAGGTGAAGCGGGCCTCAAGCGCGCTCTCGATGAACTGTGCCAACGTGCCTCGCTGGCGGTAAAAGCAGGATACTCGCTGCTGATTCTCTCGGATCGCGGCGTCGATAAAGATTACGCCCCGATCCCGTGCCTTCTGGCGCTAGCCACGGTGCACAATCTGCTCGTGCGTGAAGAGACCCGTACCCAGATCGCTCTCATCACCGAGTCTGGAGAACCGCGCGAAGTCATGCACTTCGCTCTACTCAGCGGATATGGTGCGAGCGCTATCAATCCGTACCTGGCCCTCGAGAGCGTCGAAAATCTCGCCTGGCGTGGAGAATTGGGCGATGGCATCACGCCAGAGATCGCCATTAAGCATTTCCTCAAGGCCATCAAGAAAGGCTTGCTGAAGACCTTTTCGAAGATGGGAATATCTACGTTGCAGAGCTATCAGGGAGCCCAAGTCTTTGAGGCAATCGGCCTGAATAAAGAACTAGTGGATTCCTATTTCTCGGGAACAACCTCGCGCCTGGAAGGAGTTGGTCTTTCCGTACTCGCTGCTGAAGCGCAAATCAAACATGAATATGCGTTCCGCCCGCTCAGTGATTTTGAGACCGAGCTTTCCGTCGGAGGCACTTACCATCAGCGCGTGAACGGCGAATATCATCTGCTGAATCCGCAGACGATCAGCAAGCTGCAGCAAGCGGTCCGGCAAGAGAGTTACAAGACCTTCCAAGAATACACAGACCTCATCGACAAGCGGAGCGCGAATCTATGCACTTTGCGTGGCTTGATGAAGCTGAAGAAGAGCGACTCGCCAGTGCCGCTGGAAGAAGTTGAAACCGCGAAAGAAATCGTCAAGCGGTTCACGACCGGTGCGATGTCATTCGGTTCGATCAGCAAAGAAGCGCACGAGACTCTCGCCATCGCCATGAATCGCATCGGCGGAAAGTCGAATACCGGCGAGGGCGGGGAAGATGAAGAGCGCTTCAAGCCTGATGCGAATGGTGATCTGCGGCGCAGCGCGGTGAAGCAAGTTGCGTCAGCGCGTTTTGGAGTGACGGCGAACTACCTGGTGAACGCCGATGAACTGCAGATCAAGATGGCTCAAGGCGCAAAGCCAGGTGAGGGCGGGCAGTTGCCTGGACACAAGGTTGACGAGGTCATCGCACGGCTGCGCCACTCGATTCCGGGTGTGGGATTAATTTCTCCGCCGCCGCATCACGATATTTATTCGATCGAAGACCTGGCGCAGCTTATCTACGACCTGAAGAACGTGAACCCGCAGGCGCGGATCGCGGTGAAACTGGTCGCCGAAGTCGGCGTGGGAACAGTTGCTGCAGGCGTGGCGAAGGCTCATGCGGATGTCGTACTAATCAGTGGCGACTCGGGCGGAACGGGAGCGTCTCCACTCAGTTCGATTAAGCATGCGGGTATTCCTTGGGAACTTGGGCTCGCCGAAACGCAGCAGGTGCTCCTGTTAAACGATCTCCGCAGCCGCATCCGTGTGCAGACCGATGGAAAGTTGCAGACCGGACGTGATGTAGTGATCGCGGCTTTGCTTGGCGCCGAAGAGTTCGGTTTTGCCACGACCCCACTCATCGCGATGGGCTGCGTGATGATGCGCAAGTGCCATCTCAACACTTGCTCGGTCGGCATTGCGACTCAGGATCCGGTTCTGCGCAAACAATTCCAGGGACAGCCTGAGCACGTGATCAATTTCTTCTTCTTCATCGCCGAACAAGTCCGCCAACACATGGCGGAGCTTGGTTTCCGCAAGCTGGATGAGATGGTTGGTCGTGTTGATATGCTCGATGTCGAACCGGCAGTGAACCACTGGAAAGCTCAAGGGCTAGACTTCTCTGCGATCCTTTACAACCCTCCGATACCGTCGCGCGTTGCTCGCAGATGCATTCAGTCACAAGATCACGGACTGCACCAAGCGCTGGACCATCAATTGGTCGAGCATTCGCTGGATGCTCTGCTCACGCTGAGTCCGCTCGAAATCAGGCTTCCCGTGCGCAACGTGCATCGCTCTGTCGGCACTATGTTGAGCGGCGATGTCGCTCGGCGGTACGGCTCAGCGGGGCTGCCGGATGATACCCTCAAGATCCATTTAGAGGGATCGGCGGGCCAAAGCCTTGGCGCATTTCTTTCCAAAGGAATCACGATCACGCTCGAAGGCGAAGCCAACGACTATGTGGGCAAAGGCCTGTCGGGCGGCCGCATCATCGTTTATCCGCCCAAGACTTCCACGTTCGCTCCCGAAGAAAACATCATCATCGGCAATGTTGCACTGTACGGAGCGACCAGCGGCGAAGCCTTCTTTAACGGTGTCGCAGGCGAGCGTTTCGCAGTTCGCAACTCGGGATCGACTGCCGTCGTCGAAGGTGTTGGCGATCACGGATGCGAATACATGACGAACGGCTTGGTGCTGGTCCTTGGCTCGTGTGGCAGAAATTTCGCTGCTGGCATGAGTGGTGGCATCGCTTATGTGTTCGACGAGCGCGGAGACTTTGCCGAGAAACGCTGCAATCTGGAGTCTGTCGACCTTGAGCCGCTGATTGAACCCGAGGACCTGCGAATCGCTCGCGACTTAATCTCGCGGCACTTGTCACTTACCCAAAGTCCACGCGCGAAGTGGATTCTCGACAACTGGCAGGATGCTGTTTCGCGCTTCATTAAAGTTTTCCCGCACGAATTCAAGCGAGTGCTCGGCGTTGCACGAAGTGAGCGCGCGTATATTCCTGGCGAGCCCATTCCCTCATTCGCTGGTGCAGTGCAGGTGCAACATGGGTAAGACGACGGGCTTCATGGATTACAACCGCGAACAGGCTCCGCGCAGGCCGGTTATCGAGCGCGTGAACGACTGGTTCGAAATCTATCAGGACTTTCCGGAAGACCAGCTCCGCAAACAGGGCGCGCGCTGCATGGATTGCGGTGTGCCTTTCTGTCAGACCGGTTGTCCTGTCAACAATCTCATTCCGGATTGGAACGACCACGTTTATCGCGGGAATTGGAAAGAAGCCGTGCGTCAGTTGCACGCCACCAACAATTTCCCGGAGTTTACCGGACGCATTTGTCCCGCTCCGTGCGAGGCTTCGTGCGTGTTGGGTATCACTCAGCCACCGGTCACGATTAAGCAGAATGAGAAGAATATCGTCGAGAGAGGATTTCTCGAGGGCTGGATCCGTCCGGCTCCTTCGAAATATAGGAGCGGAAAATCGGTTGCGATTGTCGGCTCCGGTCCTGCTGGGTTGGCTGCCGCACAGCAACTCTGTCGTGCCGGACACCAGGTTACGGTCTACGAAAAGGCTGATCGAATTGGCGGACTGCTTCGCTACGGAATTCCCGAATTTAAACTCGAGAAGCACATCATCGACCGTCGTCTCGATCAGATGTCTGCCGAGGGTGTGAAGTTCGTAACGAATGCCGAGGTTGGAAGAAACGTGCTGGTCGAAGACCTGCGACGCGACTTCGACGCCATCGTTCTGGCGGGCGGTGCTGAGCATCCGCGCGATCTCAAAGTTCCGGGCAGGGAACTGAAGGGAATCCACTTCGCGATGGAATTCCTGCCTCAACAGAACAAGCGCTGCCATGGCGATGTTCTCGACCCCGCTCTCGATATTCTTGCGACCGGCAAGCGCGTTGTCATCATCGGTGGTGGAGACACTGGCGCAGACTGCCTGGGCACGTGTCATCGACAAAAGCCGACCTCAGTTCACCAGTTTGAAATCATGCCGAAGCCTCCGGACGAGCGTGCTCCGCAAACGCCATGGCCATTGTGGCCGATGCAACTACGGACTGAAGGCGCGCACGAAGAAGGCGGCATTCGTGACTGGAGCATTGCAACGACCAGCTTCACCGGCGATGCGAGCGGGAATGTGAAGCAACTTCATGCCGTGAGAGTCGGTCCTCCACCAAGGTTCGAACCGGTCGCTGGATCAGAATTCACTATCGATGCGGATCTCGTACTGATTGCGATGGGCTTCCTCGGCCCGGTACGTAACGGGATGATCGAACAACTTGGCGTTCAGCTGGACAATCGTGGAAACGTTGCCACCGACGAGATCTACATGACGTCAGTCCCGGGAGTCTTCGCTGCCGGAGACATGCGTCGTGGCCAGTCGCTGGTGGTTTGGGCGATTTCCGAGGGCCGCAAGGCAGCAGCCGGCGTGGATTCTTACCTGAAGCAGCTTGGCGTGCAGTCGACGATTGAACCAGCGCGGCTTTATCCTGGAACTACTCGAATCGCGTAGCCAGCTCTACCTCTTCGTACAACTGAGGAAGCCGTTGGGCGTCTTCCGCGGAATTGCCGAACCGTGCAGACTCGTAGACCTGGGTAAAACGTGCAATCGGCTCGCGTAAGCGATCGTCGTCAATCTTCTTCAAGAATTCCTGCGCCGTTTCAGCCTGTGGCTTGCGCATTCCGTGTTTCGCCAAGATCCGTGTCATGCGCTCGTACCACATCGACGCGGCCTGTTCAGGAGAGCGCTCGGGATAAGCTTTCAGCCAGCGTTCATGCAGGGTGCGAGCAAGGCGACCGAGATTAGCTAGCAGGACCAAGGCCACGACGATTGCAATCCCTATGATCGTCCAGCGCCGTGGTGAGTTTTCCACCCGATCTTGGCTACGTCTTGCCCACTTCAACATGGATGCGTAATGCGTTCGCGCCCACGCGCGAGCGCCTTCCCACATATTGCGCGAATTGGTGATGGCTGCTTTTCCCAACACGTACTGATTCGACGTGTCGTAGCTGACAACCCAATCGCGCCAGAACGAAGCCATCGCGTCAACATAGAGGGCGAGACGATTCCATCCTTGCGGACTAGCTCCATTTCCTCCCGGCGTGGGATCAAACGTTTGCCATCCATAACCGGCAAAGTAAGCTTCGACCCAGCTATGCGCGTCCTTGGCGCGGACGACGTAATTTCCCGTGATGTCGTTAAATTCGTCGCTGCGGAAGCCGTTCACCACTCGCGACGGTATGCCTAACGTGCGTAGCATGACCGCCATCGATGATGCGAAGTACTCGCAGTGTCCCTGCTTGCGCTCGAACAGAAAATTAGCCAGTGGATCCTTCACGGTTGTTTGCGGCAATTGCAGTGTGTATCCGAACCGTGTTTTCAGATAATTCTCAATGGCTGCGGCCTTGTCGTAATCGTTTTTGGCCGAGCGCGTGATGTCGGCGGCAAGTCGCGGAATTCTCGGATCGAGTTGCGAGAAATGCAGATAGGTTCCCGAGATCTGCGGAGGGTAATTGAGTCCTGCCTTACGCAGTTCGTCTGCGGAGGGCTTCGCGATATCCGACGTTGCCTCATAGCGGCTGATGGTGTGATCCGAGTCAGAGTTATAGACTGCACCGCCGGAGTCACCGGAGAGCACGCGATAGTTGCCGCGGACGCTGCGAGCCCAGGGAGCAAGGAAGAATACATTGGTACCGATGGGTTCCATCAGGACGCGGTAATGGATGATTTTTTCACGTGCAACGCTCGCGGCGTCATTAGCAAGGCCCGGTGCGTCATTATTCGGCGGATCGAAACTGGTATCCGGACGACGGGAAAGAATATGTTGGCCCTTGCGATTCGACCAAGTGTGGCCATCGAATTCCGCCAGCGACACTCCACGCCAATACAAGTCATAGCGGCCTAATTCATCGCCTTCAATCTGCACGTGCATCACGACCGCATTCGATTGTTGAATTTGTCCGATTTGCCCTAACTGCACATGGTCGCTGAATCCGGAGGAGAGATTGCTTCCGAAGGAATATTCGCCGAAGTATCCGGCGGAGATGCTGCGCGGCATCACGAAGAAGAGCGCGGACCCACCGATCAGGATCATCATCACGAGCACGGGCGCAGTTCGCGCCAGGGCAAAGGCAAGCCGGCGGTGCTGGTAGGGACCGGGGGAATTCCGTGCCTGGATTGTTGCGGCAGAACCTGAACGCCGCATTTCCATCAGGATAAATGTCACGACTGCCATCAACATGAAGGCGGCAAATGAGAACAGGAAAACGCTGTCGACGGTCAAAATGGCGGAGACTAGCACCATGAGGAAGGCCAGGATCGCCAGCATGATGTGATCGCGGTCGCGGCGTACCGAGAACATGCGCACGACTACGCCGAACAGTGCGAGGTGAATAGTCGCAGGCAGAAAGCTGCGTGAGAATGCGAGATAGTCGATAGCGAAGAAAGCGAAATAAGCGAGCGAGAGAGGAGTGGTCCAGCGGTCAGAGATCACGAAGTTACGGTGCCTGGCGAGCAAATAGCCGCGTATCGTCAGCGCGGCTCCGACGAGACACAGAGACGGTAGATCGAGCCCTCCAGTGCTGGCGAGCGTGGCGAATCCAGTCAGAACAAGCAGATAGAGCGCCAGTTGGAAGTAGTGATCGACGGCGTTTTGCAGGGAAACCGCTCCGGAACTTGGTGAAGAAGGGGGCATCAAGAATGACTATCTTTAGAGATTCTATTGTTCGACAGGTAGGTCAAGAAAAGGAAGGGTGAAGGATGAAATTCTTGCACCAAAAGTCACTTGAACGGGGACTCCTTTTTATTGTTGTTAGCCGAAAGCGCAGGACGTTTTCGCGAAGCTCCAATTCGGGTTCAATTTGGGAATCCTTGACGGATGCGGGTACCCCCTCCCCCCTGGTGATCTATTGGAATCATTAAGTTAGCGAAAAATCTGAAAGTAATCTATTGGGTTCAATGAGTTAGGGGCAAAATCTTGAGCCGCAAAGAGTTAGAGCAGATCTTTCAGCTTTTTTGCTGGCCGCTCTTGCTTGCATGATGTTCTTTTCTAAGCTTCGCGCGCAAGGTCAGATATCACAATTCTCGCAAATAAGGTTGTGGGTTTCTCTTTGACTTCCGGACAATACGAGTTCCCTACGAAAACCGCGAACGGGTGGGGCAGCCTGGCGATTGCTCAATTGCTTCTCTCGGCGAGGGTGCACCTCTTCAGTACATAGAGACCACGTGCAGGTTTGAGAGAGATTGCGCAAAATGCTTGGACGATGATAGAGCTTCGGATTCTCATTCTCTCTGTCGTCTTAGTGGGCACGGCGACTGGTCAGGTTCCGGTCTGGCAGCCGTCGTCCGGACACACGCAGGTGCCGATATGGCCCGGTACTGTTCCTGACGCGCAGCCTGTCACTGGGCCGGAGGTTTTCAACGACGGCAAGGATAGAGGCTCACTGATTGCCGGAAAGACAGTGGCAAGCATCGGCAAGGTGTCGAAGCCCACGATGACTGTTTATTCGCCATCGGGAAAAAATACTGGCGCTGCGGTGGTTGTATTTCCAGGCGGAGGCTATTGGATTCTCGCCATCGATCTTGAAGGCACCGAGGTCTGTGACTGGCTGACGTCAAAGGGAATTACTTGCGTGCTGTTGAAATATCGCGTGCCTGGTTACAGATTGTTTCCGCGATCGGGGGCCTATCCGAAATCACCTGTGGCTCTCGAGGACGCACAAAGAGCGATGGGGCTGGTGCGCTTTCACGCCGCGGAGTGGGGAATCGATCCGCACAAGATCGGCGTGCTGGGGTTTTCAGCCGGCGGACACCTGGTGGCGGCAATCAGCACACACTTCAAAAAGCGCTTGTACCCGGCTGTGGATGCCGCTGATAAGGAGAGCTGTCGACCTGATTTCGGGGTCGCTCTTTATCCCGGACATATGCTGGAGAACACCACGAGGGATTTTCAGTTGAATCCATATATTCCTGTGACGAGCCAGACGCCGCCTACGTTTTTGCTCCAGGCAGAGGATGATCCTGTTGATTCGGTGAAGAATTCGCTGGTGTATTACGCCGCGCTGAAAGAGGCCGGAGTTCCGGTGGAAATGCACTTGTACGCGCAGGGTGGGCATGCGTTTGGTTTGCGGCGCACGAAATTTCCGATTACAGGATGGCCTGAGTTGGTGGAGACGTGGCTGAGCGCGATTGGGATGATTGGGCAGTAAGGGACAGCCGGTCGAGTCAGAGGAGACGCACTTCTTGACCTCACTATCAATGACCTCGCTGCGGTCGGAATTTCCGTCCTTCGAAATGCGCGAAGGATGGGGTCAGCCTTCGGTAGGGAAGCCGACAGGGACGCCAAGGTTCTAGCACCAAAAACACAGTGGGTCGTGGCACGTAAGGGGGGTTGTCCCACAAGGATGTTGGCTTTAGGCTGGAAGGAAAGGGTTCATCTGACACCGAGTTTTTGTAAGGGGATTGCAATGGACTGCCTTGCCAAGAACGAACTTGAGCAACATTTATCGGACATTCGGAAACTCGCAGCACACAAGGCCCTGGCCTCGGACGAGAGAGAGGCAGTTGCGAGAGCCGAACGGTTTGCGATCGCAATGCTCAAAGAACATGATAAGTCGGGTCACAGTGGGAAACGGTGTCCCCTCGCCACACAGCTGTAGCTTCAAGTCGACTCCACAACGAGTGAACATCCCTCGGTTGCTGATTGTCAAAACGCGATCTGTTTACGACAACTGACTACAGCAAATAACTTCCGGATTTTCCGTCATCCTGGAGGAACTCAAGAAGTCCCTGCTCAATAACTCTGTGTTTTTGAAAAGCGAGTGATGCAATCTCTTACACTCCGATGATACAAGCTGCCATGGAGAGCTAGCGACGACCAGTGTGCTAGGACTTTCGGGAAAACTCGGAATGCTGCTGCGCGATGAGTTTTTGATCCCGTTCCGGTATTACAAGTAGGATCGACGCAGATCCACCGGCGTCGCTGAAACGGAGGTACACCGTGAACGAGTTCGCTAGTACCGTCGAGCATTATCGCCGCGAGCTGTTGGTCCACTGCTACCGGATGCTCGGCTCATCGCAGGACGCCGAAGACGCGGTGCAGGAGACGTTGCTTCGCGCCTAGCGGTATCGCGACAGCCTGAAGGAAGGAGCGCCGCTGCGCCCTTGGCTTTACCGCGTAGCGACGAACGCTTGCCTCGATGCCATCGCTCGCGACGAGCGGCGCGCGGTCCTCGCGGCCAAGGCTGCGGCGGACGATGGCTGGGTGGGGACGCCGGAAGATGTCGTCTGGCTGCAGCCAATTCCGGACTCAGTGCTCGAACCACCCACCCCGCCGGCGAGGACGCCGGAGACGATGACGCTGATGCGCGAAACCATCGAAATCGCCTTCCTTACGGTAATCCAGCTCCTCACGCCGCAGCAGCGGGCCGCCTTGATTCTGTGTGACGTGCTCGACTGGTCCGCCAAAGACGCCGCCGACCTGCTCGACATCAGTGTTTCTGCCGTAAACAGCGCATTGCAGCGTGCCCGGGCCAGGCTCCGCGAGCGGTTGCATTCTCGCAAGCCGGCGTGGCCCGCCAACGTGGATGCCAGCGCGGCCGAGCGCGACCTGCTCAAGAAATACGTCGAGGCGAGCGAATCGGCGGATTTTCGGGCTTTCGAATCGATTATCCGTGCGGATGCAACTTTCCGCATGCCGCCCGACTTCGGCATGGCTGACGGCCGTGACGAGATGTTCAAGTTATGGGTCGCAGGCGGGTTCGGCTCCGAACAATTTGGTGACCTGCGCTGCGTTGTGACCCACGCCAACCTGCAACCGGCGGTCGCAGCTTACGTGTGCCGGCCCGGCGATTCCACCTGGCGCGCCCTGGCGCTGGAGGTTCTTCGAATCGAGGAAGGCTTGATCACGGAAATCGTAGTGTTCCCGCCGGACACTTTCCCACGCTTCGGGTTGCCGATGTTGATGGACACGACCCCGGAGATGAACACGTGTCATTGATCTACTCGATGCTCGGCGAGGTGCGGTCGTTCTCAGTAGTGGTGGTTTCGGCATTTCAAAGGCTGAGCACCAGCCCTCGAGGAATTGAATAAATAGTTCACCTCGGCTGTCGAATTTTTGCGTCCGTCACGACTATAGGATGAACGGCCGAGAGGATGAGCGATCGAAAGGATGGACGAACGAACGCGCAAGGCCAGGCAATCAGACTCCTGCGCTGCTCGGAATGACAAGAAGCTGTCAAGCGCTGGTTCAAAAGAGGGTCAGGACAGTCAAATGAGGAACTTAATCTTCGCAATCAACATTACCCTGGATGGCTGCTGCGACCACACCAAAATGATTGGTGGTGACGAAATACTCGAACACTATACGCAGCTCATGCAAGATGTTGACCTATTTGTCTACGGGCGGAAAACCTACCAATTGATGGTTCCTTATTGGCCTGAAGTCGCCAAAAACCCATCGGAGACAAAAGCGTCGATCGAATTTGCTCGGACGTTTGACGCCATCAACAAGATTGTCTTTTCACGATCATTAGATCGTGCTGAAGACAGAAATACGCGAATTGTTCGTGGGAACCTTCACGACGAAATTCGTAAACTGAAACAAGAAAGAGGCAAAAATATTTTGGCCGGCGGCGTGGATATTCCTTCACAACTTATCGAGCTTGGTCTGGTGGATGAATATCGCTTTGTCGTTCAGCCAATCGTTGCAGGAGCAGGAAGACGGCTGTTGGAAGGCGTTAGCCTGCCGCAGAGACTGCAAGTAAAACTTGTTGACACAAAGACTCTTAAATCAGGAAGTGTTGCACTGCGATACTTGAAACAATGAGAGCGAAAACCTGCGACAGCTGTGCTACTGGCTTCGACCCAAGAGAGAAGAAAAGAGGAAGGGAAGAGTGAAATACATCTGTTTGGGATACTACGACAAAGGCAAGCACGACAGCTTGACCGAGGGCGAGAAAAACGCGATGTTCGACGCGTGCTTCGAATACGACGACTATCTTCGCGCCAACGGGCATTTCCACGTTGCAGAAGCACTTCAACCTCCGGAAACCGCCTTGACCCTGTACTGGAAGAATGGCAAAGTCGCCACCACGGACGGTCCCTATGCGGAAACCAAGGAGCAACTCGGTGGTATTGGCATCCTTGAGGCGCGAGACATGAACCATGCCGTACAACTCATTGCGCAGCATCCGGTACTGCAGTACGGCTGCATTTTCGAGATTCGGCCAGTGGGAGACATGGGCGAACTGATGAAGGCCAGTGAGCGGCGGAGGGGAAGGAATACCTCACGATGAGGGCTGCTTAAGCATCATGACACTGCCGCCTTTGTGTATTGGGTCCCCTGCCACTCCGAAGTGCTTGTCAATTGATGAAAAACCAGATAGCACCTCGCTACCAGCCGATCACCGTAAGTTTGTACACGAGGAGAACAGGCACGATCCCTAGGGTGATCCAGGAGGACAGCACATAGCGTCGGAAGAAATAGAAGGTCACGCCCGCCCAACACGAGCAAGCCGCGATCAAAGCCCCGCCCACGTAGAGCGCAGCCACTGCAATCGAGAAGCTCGTGTCTTGTACGTGCCTGAGGCGGAAGACCTCACCCAAAGTTCTGACGACGATAAGAAAGTTAATCGTGATTCCTATCTGAGCCCAACGTTCTTTGGTCACGCGGAAAATTGTAGCTGGGTCAAGGCCGCGATTTTTATCGGCTTAATCACAAATTTGCCTTGTGACCCAATGCCTTTGCGGAACGGAGCCTTTCCCTTTGAGATCATAGCGGAGTAGACGTTGGGAGCGATTCCCGCATAGAACAGAATCGGGCCGGCCGTACTGATCGTGCACTTCCAGGCCACGGTAGGACGGCTCGCTTGCAAGACTGACACGAATTGTCAGTCTGACGCCGCGATTCAGCCGAAAAATTAGCCCAAAAACTCTAAACAATGAGGACGGAAGTTTGTTTCCGTACTGAAAACAAAGCTTTTGCTCGGGGTCAGATCTGTACGAAGGTAACTACGAATTTGGCCCGACAGCTGCGGAAGATCAACGTTGGCTGCGTCATCCGTGACCAGATCAATTTCAGAAAGCAAAACTTACGAGGGGAAAAATAGAGATGCGGAAACAGAAGGGTTTCTCACTTATCGAATTGCTGATTGTGGTCGCCATCATCCTGATCATCGCAGCTATCGCCATTCCGAACCTGATCCGTGCACGTATGTCGGCTAACGAAGCGTCTGCCGTAGGCTCGGTGCGCACCATCAACACCGCCGAGATCTCCTACAACGCCTCGTATCCGGCGCAGGGCTTCACGAGCAGCATAACCAACCTGGGTGGAGCGGCTCCTTGCACACCGTCGTCCACTACCGGCTGCTTCATTGACGCTGTTCTGTCGGCTGCCAATCCCGCCACCAAGAGCGGCTATAGATTCCAGACAGGCGCCGGTGCTTGCACGGCCTCCACTCCGGCAAACTGTTATGCCGTTACTGCGAATCCAGTTACTGCGAACCAGACCGGCGTCCGCTCCTTCTGCTCTTTCGAGGACGCTGTGGTGCGCTACGTAACGGGTGGCGGTATCGCCGTAGGCACCTGCCCGGCAGCAACCGCTCCGTTGCAATAACTTAGTTTGGCAAAGTACCTGTGGTTACAAGCCAGGAGCAGCGAACGCGCATTCGCTGCTCCTTTGGAATTTGCGATATCACCGATCTCGGTTGGCGAAATGTAGGACAGTTGAGGGATCCCAAGATTGTGGTCAGGGCAGTGCTTGCAGGGGGAGCCACTACAAGGCAAGCGAGAGATCGTAGAAGACCTGAATTTGTGACGGATTGTCGGAGAGTTCCGTATATGCTACGCACATTCGCCCAATGCCGAAGATGGTGGGATGGGATGACACGAAAGCGCGTTTCGACGAGAAGGAGAAGATCATCCGACGGGCCAGTACTCTAGCCTGCTCACTTGTCATTTCAAAGCTCGTTGTCGCCCGTAAATCTACAATCTGGTCGAACTCCGAATTAAAGTTGGGATCGGTCTTGGTTTGATCTTGGCAGGCCTTGATCTCAGTCCAACTCACACGATTAAGTCCGGTGCTGACAACCAGACGCAGGTCTTTATAGACAACGTAGCCAAAGGGCATTTAATTGAATTTATCCGTTGATTCGCAGAGGCTAGAAGGATCGCACCGGTCTCAAAATGCCGTCGTTGCTCGATGACAAATCGCAGCGTAGACCTCTCTGTTTCTCGACGTTTCGCTGTCAAGTATGCCAGTGGGCGACCCGTCAACACTCCGGTATTGTTCGGGAAGAGAATTGGGGAGGCGAACATGCTCTTCGGCGGAGGCTTCAGTTTTGCAAACTTCCTGATGGATGTGCTGACTGTATTTGCGTTCGTGATCTGGTTCTGGTTGGCAATATCTGTTTTCAGCGACCTGTTCCAGCGCCATGACGTGTCCGGTTGGGGGAAAGCGCTTTGGGTAATCGGCGTAATTCTGTTCCCATATCTGGGCGTCCTGGTGTACATGATTGCGCAAGGGCGTGGCATGGCGGAACGGAAGGTCGTGCGGGCTCAACATGCACGCGAAGAGCTCAGAAATGTGATCGGTTTCAGTGCAGCGGACGAAATAGTAAAACTTGACCGGCTGAAGCAGTCCGGGTCCATCTCGGACGATGAATTCACACGTCTCCGATCGAAGATAGTGAAAGCAGCATAACGCCGGAAGTTGCCAGGAACTGGAAAGATCAATGCCGCCGTACTATGGCCTCCGCTCAATGAAGCGGACTTTTCGCACGATAAGGTTTTGTGTACGCTTCTCACTAGCACTTCAATTTTCCCCCCACCGATCAGAGACGCCTGGAGTCTCTGACTCAAGGTCTGCCGGATTTCTGCAGAGATAAACCGGATGTGTTGGGCGAGAAGGCCAAAGGCTTTTAACCACAAGGGGCACAAAGGATCACAGGGGAAACAAGCGATCCATAAAATGACGATCAGTTTGACGCACTACACCAGGCCGACTGCATAAACGGTGCGACTCACCATCCGTCCGCTCGGAAAGCGATCAGAATGTCGGATCGGGTGACTCAAAGGTTCGTTCAAAGAGCTCCAAGGTAGAAGGCTTTGGGCTTAAGAAGTCCTCGCTGATTGCGCCGACATTGAATTCGGCGATCTTGCCGACGCGATGGTTGTTCTCACTTACCTGAACCGCCAGGAGCTGGTCGTAGTCTGTGACCGGCGACAACATCTTCATCAGCACGGGCATGGTATCGAAGGTGATTAAGAGCAGGGTGATTGCCCAATACACTTTCCACATCGGGGTGAGAAAGTGCGTCGCGCGATCGAGCGCTTCGAAGCGGCTGGGAAAATCGTAAACGGGCTTGATCTCCTGGCTCTTGTAGTCCGCTGCAATGCGGTTGCGATCCTCGGAAATGCGGGAGAGTTCTTCCTGGATTTCCTTTTCCTGTGCGCTGATGAATGCGAGGCGCTCGTTCGCGGCTTTGTAGGCCGGGCCTTCGCCGACAATCCCTGTCGTTTGCCCCGCGATCACGCGGCCTACAACTTCTGCCTCGCGATTCCGACCAGCTTCTTGCGCCTGGCTACGCAATTCAGCAAGCTGATTTTGGAGATCGGTCTGGTGTTTGTCCGCTTCTTGCTGACGCTGCTTCAGACGGCCGATTTCCTCTTTGTTGTTGGCGACATAGTCGCGTTCGATCTGCTGGTCAATACGCTCCTGCATCAGCGACATGACGAGGGGAACCGCAACCGTGGCTCCCAGAAATACCGACAGGATAAAGCGTATCCACAGCGAACGGCGTGACCAATGTCCGACCAATTCGCGATCGAACATGAAAATTACCGCTGCGAACAAAAGGGCCAAGGGCAATGCGAGCCTGCTGGTACGGCCAGTCGTGGAGAGCGCATAGTCCATAGCGACGAAAGCCAGAATTGACGTGGCAAGAACAAAGAACCCTCTGGCGACGTGCGTCTTCCGCGTCCAGCTTGTGCATAGACCGATGATGCGGTAGTCGGTTTTGGAGGCCCAAAGAAAGAACCTTGTGAACGGATTGCCAATATGGAATTCCTTACGAATGTTAAGTGGTGGTTGCGTGGTGCTGGCCATTGTCCCTCATTTGCAAGCCGTGTGTTCGGCGTGTCTCTTGCCATGTCAACGTATGCGGAGGCGTCGCCCGACTGGCAGAGTTGTCAGTCGCGGAATGAAATTGAAACAGCGGAGGGGCAGGCTTGTTGAGAGCCAACGGCTGCGGTGCAGCAGAAATTCCCCTTCAAAATCGGAAGGGTGGCCGCATGCCTGTACGATGTTTAACCGCTGAACGAGGAGCGGGGAAAATAAAAAGGGAGGAACCTTCAATGCGTTCCCCCCTGTAGATTTACTCCGGTACCTTCGCTTCAGATCGAAGCTTAGGCACGCGGTCTGGAATTAGTGGCCGACTCCGTTGGTGGAAAACGCGAAGGAACCGGTCGAACTGGTCTGCAGGTGGCCAGCGGGCGTTAGCGTTGTTCCGCTGACGGTGTAGGCTTGCACGGTGTTGTTGGCATTTCCGTCACTCCAGATCTGAGTGAGCGGGCTGCCAGTGCCGGAGTTGCCGATGGTCTGAACGTTGCCGGCATAGAAGGCGGCAGCGTTCAGGGTTGCGCTGGCGTAGGTGATCTTCCCTTTGTTGAAGGCGGTCACGATGACGCCTGCCGGGTAGCCCGTGCCGAAGCCGGACGCGCCGAGGTAGAGGTTACCGACGCCCGCGCGGCCAGCCGGGCTGAACAACGGAGTTTCCACGTTCTGCAGACCGCTGCTGTTGTATGTCTGCAACGCAGCATTAGTGAAGCCCGAGCTTCCCAACACTGCGCTGAGCGTCGAAGCGCCCGCCAGAGTTGCGTTGCCCCAAACCCAGAACTGGCCGGTGCCGGCGAAGTCCTGAGCGGTGGGGAAGCAGCCCTCTGTGGAGCAGCTGGAAACCACGTTAGCGAACACGAGCTCAGGACCGATCGCGGTCAAGGCTCCGGTGCTGCTGACGGAGTAGGCTTGCGCTCCGCCGGCGTTGGGATAGGAGACGACGAACGTTTTGCCGTCCGGGGTGGAAGTGACGTCTGCAACGTTATCCGGCTGGCTAAGTGGAGATCCAACCATGGTCAGGGTGCAGTCGGAATTGATTTTCAGAACCGCGATGTTGGCGCTGGCTGACCATGCCGTGATCAAGAAGTTGCCGGCTTGGGTGAGGCCGATGCCGTAAAGGGCACCGTTGAGGGCGCCGTTCGTGAAGTTACCAGTCTTCTTCAGGCCGGCAACTTGGAAAGATGCGATGTCGCTGCTGCCAGCATCGGAAACCCAGAAGCACTTCAGGTTCTGCGCGACGGCATTGCGGGGAGCTGCGAAATAACCTCCACCGAGTCCGGTCCCGCCGGTCGAGACCGTCTTCAGTAGTTTCAGTTGGCCGCTCGCGCTAACGCTATCGATGTCTGCGGAGTTGCCATTGAAATTGTCATTGTTGATCAACAAATGACCGCCGTTCTGGGCAAAGCTGACTGTGGCGAACAAAGCAACAACAGCACAAATCGCAACAATTCTTCTCATCTGCTCTCCTTTTATACTGATTGGTGAATGGGATCCTAGTTCCCCTGGGGAACAAAGGCTGACGATCAGAGAAATGGATTCGAACAAAACGTCCGAACCGCGCGCGCAATCCTATTCGCATGAGGCAACGAGCGCAAGAGAGAAGAAAGGATAATCACAACAGAGAAAAAAGACCCCATGGTTCGGAACAGCCCTTTTGGCGCGGCTTTTCATGCGGCCCCGATTGTCAGGGGTGCCACAAGTAGCAATCAGAAAAATATTCTAGGCAGATGCAACGGGCGATGAGTCCGCCACCAATGCGAGGATGTGTTTGACGGATATTTCGTTGCGACACGCACTATTTAAGGACCAAGTCAGCGCTTAGGAGGCGGTGTCGCGGAAGGTGCTTCAGTGGCTCGTCCGGCCGCCGCTTCCAGTTCTTGATTCGTGTGCCAAGATCCGCCCATTAGCATGCGCATTCTGACCTCGTCGTACTCTTCCCATATTTGGTTGATTTTGCCGTCCTTCAAGTGAAACATCAGCATTTCGGTTGCCCGTACGGTTCGCGGAAGCTCGGGAGTTGGAGCGGCCGTACCGGCGAAAAGGCGCTCTTTGTAGGAACCCGTGAAGCTAAGTCGCATAGCGACTTTATCGCCTTCAATAATCGTGTCTTCAATCTTGAAGTTGAGGTCGGGCATGGATTTTCGCCAGGTCGTGACCACTCTCCTGAGCATTTCCGGAGTTAGCAGAACCCGATTCCCGTGCGAGACCATTATTACGGGAGGAGAGAAAATCGATTCCATTTGATCAAAGTTGCCGGTATTCCAGAGTTCAACGTAGCGTCGAGGCATGGAGTCGGACGGCTGATTCGTGGCGGGAGTTGACTCTGCCGATTTCGGAGCTTGGGCTGAAGGCAACGGAAGTGTAGCTTGAGTTGCGGTCTCTGGACCAGTGGCTGTAACTTCCGAAGCCTGACCTGCAAGCAGAACTGGGAAGATACTGAGAAAGAGAACTACGACGAACGACCGCTTCATTATTTTCAAGGTCTCCTTGGGTTGGGTCAGCGCCTTCAGAATATATCGCAAGTTGCGGCTTCAGTCGTGGCGCTGCGTTAACGCAGAAAGAGAAGCCGTAGTGGGCGGGAGTGGTCACCCTCCGAAAAGTGCGAAGCGTGCGGCAGCCTGGGCGGACCAAACGTAAGATGACCCACTTTCTCCCTAACCTGGACTTCGTTGAGGTGAACACACATGTCGATCCAGCGCCTACCCAGAAAGCACTGAGATTTCAATCCGAAATCCGAGTTCGACGGCGACGCTCAAGGTGGGCCCGCCGGCCACCAGGCCGCAAAATCTTTCACGTTGACAGCACAACTTGACCCGAGTATGTTCGACCCGCTTGGGGTCCCTTCCGTGAACGTATTTCCGTTGCTTGGCTGTAGTATTTGGGGGACACTTCCGCTCCCATCTGCTCGATGGCTTGTCGAGTGACATCCCAAAAAGCTCCTGCAACGAAACAAAACCTCCGATAAAACCGCCACTCGCTTTCGTACGACGAGATCAGGCCGATTACGCACGTGCTGTGACAAATCTCTAGCACGTCGCTGGTGGACTGCGAACGTCGCAATCCGATGTTTAGTGCGCCAGCAAAGCAGTAAGGGCCCTATCTCGCGGAATGTCGACTAAGTAAATCACAACATTTAAGGAGGAGGATATGACCCGATCTGAATTGTTCCGGCAAATGCCTTGCACTCTCCGAAGCGCGTTCGGTTTGGCGCTGGGCGCAGTTCTGCTCATAGCTTGTATGACCCTCGCCAGTATGTCGGCTGTTGCCCAGTTCGCCACTCCAACACAGTTGAGCCTCGTCAATGGCTGGAGCGACGCGGGATTCACGACGAGCCACGCGATGGTCGAGGAAGCTAATGGCATCGTCGAGTTAAGAGGTTCAATCGAGGGTGGCACCACCGGTGCAGCGTTCACGCTGCCTGCTGGGTACCGTCCGGCGACCGACGTTTATGTCCCTATCGATCTCTGCAACGCAGTAAAAGGGCGGCTTATCATCCAGTCGACCGGTGCTGTGACCGTTCAGGCCGAGAAGTCGTTCACCGATGCCCAATGCTTTACATCGCTCGACGGTGCCTCATTCGCCGTCAGCGCCACGGGTTACACCCCACTTACTCTGATCAATGGCTGGACCAACGCCCCGTTCGGCACCAGCAATGCAGCCTTTAAGAACATCGCGGGCGGGGTTCATTTCAAGGGCGCGATCGCCACTACGGGGACCAATCCTGTTCCATTCAACATGCCTGCAGGCGTTCGTCCCCTTACCGATGTCTACATTCCCATCGATTTGTGTAACGCCACCAATGGACGGCTGCACATTACACCCACTGGCGTGGTAACTGTACAGGCCGAAACCTCGTTCAGCAATGCCCAGTGCTTCACATCGCTCGACGGTGCGTATTACGCCCCCAATGGTAGCGGTTTCACAGCCCTTACCCTGATCAACGGATGGACCAACGGCCCGTTCGGTACCAGTAATGCCGCTGCGGCAAATGCATTCGGCGGTGTCTACTTCAAGGGTGCGATTGCCACGGTTGGGACCAATGCACAACCCTTTACACTGCCGGCGAGGTTTCGCCCGGTGACCAACGTCTACGTCAACATCGATCTGTGCAACGCGACCAAGGGACGGCTTCTCATCCAGACGAATGGTGTTGTGAACGTCCAGGCGGAGGGCGGAACCTTCAGCAATGCGCAGTGCTTCACGTCGCTTGACGGCGCTTCGTTCGTTCAGTGATGAGCTTTCTGAATGGAAGGGCGAGGGATGGTCTGATAGTAGGATCACCTCGCCCTAAAATGACTGCGGAGTGCGCCACCCTCCCGGCGTTGATGATGCAGATGTGGAAATGGTTTAGGTGTCCCAACGGGACACAGGTTTGTCGCGCGCACTGATGCTCCGCTGGTGGAACCGGCAGGGTATTGTCGGAGAGTGCGATAGCAACAAGCCCACCTTGTTGTCCGGTTCCGGACGCTTGCCACCGATATTGGACAGTACGCGAATGGCAGGTATCGATAAGTGCAAGAAAGCTCTGGCGATCTGCGCTGAGAATATTGGCGATCTGGGTGCTCTTTTTTGCGGGACAAAATGTGCGTTTAGTTCGTGCGGAACGAGGCATTATGGAAACTCTATTTCAAGATCTTCGGTACGGCGTGCGAATGGCGTTGAAGTCTCCGGGGTTTACGGCGGTTGCCGTGATCACTCTCGCGCTCGGCATCGGCGCAAACACAGCTGTCTTCTCGATCGTGAATGGAGTGTTGCTGAATCCACTGCCGTTCCCCCAGGCCGATCAGTTGGTCGCATTGGGAGAGAACAAGGTCAATTTCGAAAACGGCTCGATTTCGTATCCGAACTTCCACGACTGGCGGAAGGACAATCGTTCGTTCTCCTCCATGGCGGTCTCGCGCGTTTTTTCCTTTAGCCTCATTGGCGCGGGAGAGCCCGAGCAGGTGGATGGCGATCTCGTTTCGTCGGACTTTTTTTCCATCCTTGGTGTGAAGCCCGTCATGGGCCGACTCTTCATTGCGGGCGAGGATGAGGTTGGCGCGGCGCCTGTTGCCCTGATTGGAGAAGACCTCTGGCGCAGAAAATTCAGTTCCTCTCCCGACATCCTGGGCAAGAGCATCAGGCTCGGACCAAAGGGCTATACAGTGGTCGGAATCGTTCCAGCGAGCTTCCATCTAAGCCTTCCCAGCTTCCGTGATGGCGAGATTTTTGTGCCCGCTGGGCAATGGAACAATCCACTACTGCTGAACCGCGGCGCAGGGTTAGGCTTCCACGGTATCGCGCGACTCCGGCCAGGCGTGACGGTGCAGCAGGCGCGAGCCGATATGGACGCTGTCTCGCGGAACTTGGCTGCTGCTTTTCCAGATACGGATAAGGGTATCAGCGCAAACCTTATTCCTATGAAACAACAGATGGTCGGCTATGTACGGCCCCTGTTGCTTGTCTTGCTGGCGGCAGTGGGATTTGTGTTGCTGATTGCCTGTTTGAATGTAGCCAATCTGATGTTGGCGCGGTCTACAGTCCGCGCACGCGAATTTGCCATTCGTGCCGCCTTGGGTGCAACGCAGGCGCGGGTGGTGCGTCAACTTCTTGCGGAAAGCGTCCTGCTGGGACTGATCGGTGGAGCGATTGGGTTGCTCTTAGCGAGCTGGGGCACGCGCGCTGCTCTCGCGACGTTGCCGAGTACTTTGCCGCGCGCCGAGCAGATCGGGCTCGATACTCGCGTGCTAATCTTCACCGCGGGAACCGCGATTCTGGCGGGAATTCTCTTCGGGCTCACCCCTGCGCTAAAAATGTCACGCGGGGCAACCAATGAGACCCTCAAAGAAGGCGGCCGGAGCAGCACGGGAAGCCGACATCGGGCGCAAGGTGTGTTCGTCGTAGCAGAGATGGCAATGGCCTTGGTGCTGTTGACCGGGTCCGGTCTGATGGTTCGCAGTCTTGTCAGGCTCTGGCAAGTCGACCCCGGCTTCGATCCGCATCACGTCATGTCTTTCGGCCTCACGCCCCCACCATCGGTGCTGACGGCCGGCGCAGACGGAATCCGTGCTCACTTTCGAGAATTGAACCGCAGACTCGGTGCTATCCCAGGCGTAGAGGCAGTGGCCCAGACCTCGGGGGCAGCGCCTCTGGACTCCGACGATGAACAGTTGTTCTGGCTCGAAGGCCAGGCCAAGCCAGCCAATGACAATGACATGAATTGGGCGATTGCTTACATTGTCGATCCGGACTACCTGAAGATCATGAAAACGCCGCTGCTGGCCGGTCGTTTTTTCAGCCCGCAAAATGATGAGCACTCGCCCACGGTGGTTGTGGTCGATGAGGTCTTTGCGAAGAAGTTCTTTCCCGGGCAGGACGCTATTGGAAAAAGAATCCATCTGAAAACTGGAAACCAATTAGCGGAGATCATCGGCGTCGTCGCCCACGTCAAGCAGTGGGGCCTGGATAGCGACGATACGCAGCAGTTGAGAGCTGAGCTCTACATTCCGGAGGTCCAAATGCCCGACGACTATATCAAGTCCGTAAGTTCGACGGGCTTTGTAGTTCGGGTGGCCGGAGATCCGGCAGCTTCCTTCGGCTCCGTCCGCCACGTGGCTCAGGAAATGAGCGATCAGCAGGTGATCTATGGCGAAGAAACTATGGAGCAAGTAGTTTCTCGCTCAATTGCGAGTCATCGATTCTTGATGATTCTGCTGGCAGCATTCGCAACTCTGGCCGTTATCCTGGCCGGCGTTGGAATCTACGGCGTTGTTTCTTACGTGGTCGGTCAACGCACGCACGAAATCGGCGTGCGCATGGCCCTCGGGGCCCAAAGGACCGATGTGCTTCGGCTGATCCTGGGTGGGGGTGCGCGGCTGGTCCTGAGCGGGATTGTGCTCGGAGTTCTTGGAGCCGCCGCTCTGACCAGAGTGATGGCAGCTCAGTTGTTCATGGTTTCTGCCAGCGATCCTCTCACGTTCGTGGCCGTATCATTGCTCCTGCTGTTCGTCGCATTGATGGCTTGTTACGTTCCGGCGCGACGGGCTGCAAATGTAGATCCTACGGTGGCGCTGCGATACGAGTGAGCACAGTCATTTTCCGCCAGATCTCTGGTCGGGTACGGACTGTGTCTAGATTCCCTTGGGACTTCGGCAACTTCTTCTGATATTTCGATGACGCTGATTGGCCGCTCTAATTGCGTCAAATCCAGTCCCAAAACAGGTAATCGTGTCAGGGCCGGGGCTGCCCGGATGTTTATAGAATTCACAACGAGGCGAACTCTATGTCTGTTGTGGATGCAGTTTTGCGCTTGTTGAAGAAGGAAGAAGAGCGATTAGACAAAGAACTATCGGGGATCACCGCTGCTATCACCGCCTTTGGCAAAACATACGTGAGCGGCAAAAACGCGCAGAGGTTCTCCGCACGTCGGGCGCGAATCGCGGTTGTTCCGAAAGCGCGATCGGCAAAGGCCCGGAAAACGGGAAAGGTGGTTCCGATAAAAAGCAAGCGCACGTTATCGGCGGCTGCGGGGAAGAAGGTCACACCGGCGCAGAAGGCCAGATCGGGAAGGGTAAGAGCGGCGAAGAAGAGTGCTTGATCACTCGCGCCTTGGCACAGAATTGGTGTTGCATCAGTTCAAAACGCCAAGTCAAGAAGTTCCGCCCTCCTGTGCAGGTGCAGCGTCGCACCGCTGTTTGAACTCTACTTTGCCCGCGGCATAATCATTCACCAAAGCAAACAGGTCGCTACTCTTGAGATTCTTGTTGGAATCTCGGGTGGTGGTGCACCCCTTCTTGCGAAAAGACAGGACCTGCCGTTGGCGGCTATAAGATAACGTGCGCCGATTCTCAACGGCTGACAAATTACTGAAAAATCTGTTGTGAACATTGTGCTTCGTGCTGCATGCGGCGATGATGTCGCTTTCGCGTGCAATTTGTACTTCGAAAGGATGCGTGAAATCATCGAATGTCAATTCGGCTGGGACCAGAGAAGATGAACACCAGTTCTAGATGACCGCAGGCCCGAAGTAAGCTCGCGGGCGGCGAAGCTTTTTCGGCACGAATGGCTGGGTTGTTGAAAAGAGACTATTCTTGTGCGCGGGTACCGCGCTCTCATGAGAAAACTGATATGGCTGTTCTTAGTGTTTGCAACCTTCTGTGCTTTGATCGCGAACGCGCAACCGGAGCAACAGTCCAGACTCTGGAAGGCTCAGTGGATAACTTCTGCAAGTGCTTCTGAACGCGATCTGGCCATTGTTCACTTCCGCAAGACCATCAATCTTGCCGCGCAACCGGCGCACTTCGTTGTCAATGTCAGCGCCGATAACCAATTCGTTCTTTATGTGAACGGTCATCGAGTGGGCAGCGGACCAAGCCGCGCGGACTTGGCTCACTGGCGATATGAGACTTACGAACTGGCGCCGTTTCTGGTCAAGGGCAGCAACGTTCTTGCCGCTACGGTTTGGAACTTCGGCGCTCACGCCGCCGTAGCGCAAATGGGCGATCGCATTGGCTTCGTTCTGCATGGAAATTCTGAAGAGGAACGCATCGCCGATACGAACTCCACTTGGGACGCGGAGCAGGCGACAGGCATCGACATCCTTCCCGCGGATGTAGGGGATTTTTACTATGCGGCCGAACCGGGAATCACCTTGGATGCTTCCAAGTTCGATTGGTCCTGGAACGCGGCGTCGCCGGAACACCAGGAATCATGGAGCAAAGCTGTGCCCTTGAGCGCAGGGGCTCTTCGCGGCCAGAGCGACGCCCCCAACAGTTGGCAACTCGTCGCTGACCCGCTTCCGCCGATGGAAATGAAATTGGAACCTGCGGGCACTGTGGTCCGTGCCATAGGAATTCCGGCACCAAGCGAGTTTCCGAACGCTGCATTCACGATCCCGATGCACACTAATGCTAGCGTCCTTCTGGACATCGGGCATCTGACTACTGCGTATCCGGCATTGATTGCGAGTGGCCTTGGCGCAACCATTCGTCTCACATATGCCGAAGCGCTTTTGGACAAAGACGACGAAAAAGGAAACCGCAACGAAATCGAAGGCAAACACATTCTCGGTCTTGTCGACGAGTTCTTGCCGGGCTCGACCTCACACGAATTTATGCCGCTCAGCTGGAGAACTTGGCGCTACCTGCAGATCGATGTGCAGACTAAAGATCAGCCTGTGACGATTGAAGGGATGCGTAGTTGGTTTACCGCCTATCCTTTCACAGAGAAAGCGTCGTTTCAGTCAGACGATACATCGCTTGTTCCTATCTGGCAGATTGGCTGGCGCACCGCTCGGCTCGACGCGCATGACACTTACATGGACACACCATACTGGGAGCGGCTGCAGTATATCGGCGACACTCGCTTGCAAGCGCTCATCTCGTACACCGTCGCAGGCGACGATCGTCTTGGCCGCCAGGCGATTGAAGCGTTCAATGACTCGCGCATTCCTGACGGGCTCACGCAGAGCCGGTATCCTTCTTCGCTCGTGCAGATGATTCCGACCTTTTCTCTGCTTTGGGTTGGGATGGTTCATGACTTCTACATGTATCGCGACGATCCAGAGTTCGTTCGCCGTCAGATCCCTGGCACGCGTGCGGTTCTCGATTGGTGGCTCCGCCGCCAGCGTCCAGATGGTCTGGTTGGAAGAATCGAGTGGTGGCCTTTCGTGGACTGGGGCAAGGACTTTGAGGGCGGTGTGCCACCTCAAGATGAAAGCGGCGGCTCTTCGGTTCTCACCCTGCAGTTCATCGAAGCTCTGCGCTACGCCGCGGAACTTGAAGATGCGTATGCCGATCGGCATATGGCTGAAGACTACCGACGAGCCGCAGACCGCGCGGCTCAAGGCATTCGCAAGACATGCTGGAATCAGCAGTACGGACTTTTAGCAGACACGCCCTCACAAAAGCATTTCAGTCAGCACGCCAACATTCTGGGCATCTGGCTTAATGTTATTTCGGCCGACCAGCACAAGAGAGTGCTCACGAAGATTCTCTCCGCAAGCGATCCAGGATTCACGGCAACAGGTCCGGTTCCGGCGATGACTGCTGCAACTTATTATTTTCGCTTTTATCTGGCTCGCGCATTGGAGCAGGCCGGGATGGCGGACGACTATCTCCGCCTGCTCAAGCCCTGGCACGACATGGTCGCCCTTGGGTTGACTACCTGGGCCGAGAGTCCGGAACCTACACGGTCTGACTCCCACGCCTGGAGCGCGCACCCCAACTACGACTTGCTGACGATCGTGGCCGGGATTCATCCGAAGTCTGCGGGTTTCGGGAAAGTGCTCATCGAACCCCATCTCGGCGGCCTCAAGCAGGTTCATGCGACGTTGGCCACCACGAAGGGCTTGGTGGCAGTGCAATACGCCCGAGGCACGGGGGGAGTTGCGGCAGAAGTCAATCTCCCACAAGGTGTCTCGGGAGAATTGGTCTGGAAGCGCCGCAAGATACCTCTCCATCCCGGCACGCAGAACTTGAGTCTACGGTGACTTTTTCAGGGATTCACGTGGGGGGATCAGTGACTAACACAGCGGGAGTTCCCACCCTTCGAAAACGCCGAAGAGTGGGGCCTCCAGCGATTCTTGATGGTTGGGTCTAGTTCGGAGTAACGTCTTGCAAGCTCGTTCGAGTTGCTCGCCAGTTCACATGGGGAGAAGCTAGCATGTGCCCACTTGGACAGGATCTTCGCTTTGCCTGTCGTCAGCTGCGGAAATCACCCGGGTTAACCTTCACTATCGTTGTGACTTTGGCGCTTGGGATTGGTGCGACGACCGCCATCTTCTCGCTCGTTCAGGGAGTGCTGCTGCGTCCGCTGCCGTTCAGTCGACCGGACCGGCTCGTTCTGTTGGGAGATCACCTTGGAGATAACCCAAGTACTCCCGTCACTGCTCGTGAGATCGCAATATATGCGAGTGCCACCGAAGCATTCTCCGGCACCGGCGGATTCATCGACGCAAGCTATGAACTCTCCGGGGGAGCCACGCCGGAGCGAGTGAACGCTGCACGATTCACATCGAGTGTTTTCCCTACGCTTAGTGTCTCTCCCATTCTCGGACGCACGTTTACTAAGCTGGAAGATGAGGGACACGAACCCGTGGCCGTCATCAGTTACGGCTTGTGGGTAAGTCGTTATCACCGTGATCCGCATGTTCTAGGCAGTGCGATCGTCCTTGATCGCAAGGCCTACTCGATCATCGGTGTGATGCCTCGCAGCTTTGCTTTTCCTCCGCAGGACGGATTCGACCAGGCGCAGCTTTGGGTGCCCATGAGCCTGACAGCAGACGAACTTTCTGATGAGCATGCAGGCTTCTGGGGATACCAGATGATCGCGCGCCTTAGAGATGGCGTGAGTCTCGGGGAAGCTGCAGAGGACGCTGATCGCGTAGCCCAGCAGATCATGCACAGTCTGCAGGAACACAATCGCCCGATGCACATCCGCGGTGATGTCACATCATTACTCGAATATGAGGTGTCGGAAGTTCGTCCGTTGCTGAGAGTCTTGTTTCTGGCTGTCTCTGTTGTTCTGCTCATTGCATGCGCGAACGTGGCAGGACTGCTGTTGGTCCGGGCCATACGACGCCGCAACGAATACGCGGTTCGTCTCGCGTTGGGGGCGAGTTCGGGAGCAATCATTCGGCAATCAGTGTTTGAAGGATTTCTGCTTGGAGTCAGCGGCGCCTTGTTGGGGCTGGCACTCGCTTCAACCGGTGTACGCATCGCTTTGCGCGCGATGCCTGATTCGATGCCGCGCGTAGATTCCATCGCGATCGACGCAACCGTCACTGGGTTTGCAGTTCTGCTCGCACTCGCAACCGGCGCTTTCTGCAGCCTCGCACCCGCGTTCGCCGCACTTCGGACCGACCTGGTCGAGAACCTCAAGCAAGGAGTCCGGACCGGTACGGGAGGCTCAAGTCATACCTGGCTGCGCTCAACACTCGTCGTCTCGGAAATTGCGGTCGCCCTGGTGCTGCTTATTACTTCAGGCGCCTTTCTCCGGAGCTTCCAAAAAATGCGTGCTGTTGATCCGGGCTTTCATCCCGAACATGTTCTGGTCGGTGAGTATCAACTACCTCTGAGGCAATATCCGAGCAGCGATTCTGCGGACGCGTTTAACCGTGAAGTCATGTCGAGGTTATCAAGCAAGCCGGGAGTCGTTGCCGTCAGCATTACAAGCGCGGCGCCCGCAAGCGGTGCGTATCCGAAGACGGCATACACCGTCGAGGGACAGTCTTTCGACAATTGGAAACCTGAATTTGCCGCATTCGGAATGATCTCCGGAGACTATTTTCGAGTGATGGGTATGCCGCTGATGGATGGTCGTTACTTCACGGAAGATGACCACTCCGGCTCGCCCCTCGTTGTGATCGTGAACGAGTCCATGGCGAAACACTGCTGGCCGGGTCAGCGGGCTGTCGGACAGCGCATGCATCTCGGCAGCCCGAAGATGAAACGACCCTGGGCAACCGTGGTTGGAGTGGTTCCTGATATCAACATGGGTTCGCGCGACGAGCCTAGCGGTCAACAGTGGTATGTACCAGCCAAGCAAGTTTCTACCTTGGACGGCTCGGGCGTCATAACAAACCTCGCTGAACCCGCCGGAGGATACATCGTGGTGCGTACTGCGCTTCCTCCGGAGCAGATGACCCACACTTTGCGGGCGACTGTTGCTGAAATCGATCCGTTGCTTGCGCTGCAACAAGTGCAGACCATGACTGACGCGATCTCGAGCGTCGAGGCGCCGCGGCGATTCAATACCGCGCTCATCACGAGCTTTGCTCTAGTTGCTCTTCTGCTGGCACTCACGGGAATTTATGCGGTGGTTGCTTTCTCGGCCTCGCTGCGCACACAAGAGATTGCGATCCGGATCGCTCTGGGCGCCCAGCGCTCGCGAATTGCAGTGCTGGTACTGCGCTCCGGCGCAAAGCTGGCGCTGATCGGATGCGGTCTAGGCCTGCTCGGTGCGCTTGCGGTGTCGAGGGTGATTGGATCGTTCCTCTTTGAAGTTAGTGCCACGGACCCGGTGATCTATTTCGCAGGTGTGGTGATGATGATGGCCACCGCGGTTGTCGCATCGACGCTTCCCGCTAAGCGCGTCGCGTCCGTGGATCCGATTGTGGCGCTTCGGTCGAGCTAGACTCCAGCAACGACGTTCTCGGCCTTACTCACGCAGACTGTGTTTCCACCCTTCGAAAACCGCGATGGGTAGGGCAGCCTGCGCGAAGCTCGCGCTTCCGATCATGGATGCTAGAATGATTCAGGTCAGGTATCGGTCTCACGCGACGTACTCCCGCCAACCCCGCCAGGTCCGGAAGGAAGCAACGGTAACGGGCTCTTGCGTGTGCAGTGAGTCCCCGGTACCTGACTATTTTTTCCACAGCTGCAACTTCGCCCGGTTCGCCAACCTCTGATTACCGAGTTTTACATTCCTTTTACGAGTCTTTTCGCAGGAAACGCAGTTCCGAACCATCTATAGAAGTAAGGCGTAGTCGAGTACATTTTTTGTGCCACCAAGGAGAATCATGAGCGCTCGTGGGACCTCCCCTCAGTTCACACCGCATGTCACGATTCGGGTTTCGGGCAAGTTGTTTCAGGGACATCTCGCGTATCTCGATCAATTAGTGCAATCGGCAGCAGAGTGCAAGTTATGGCCAGTATTGAGCCTTTCATCTCTAGAAGAGCTTGACCGAGAAGCACTGTCGTACCTGATAGAAGGGGAAAATCGGGATTTCGGAATTATTTCGTGCCCGAGCTTCATTCGCGAACGGATGGAGCACGAAAAGTACCGCTCCGCTGCGTGATCTCGTCACTTCTTCGCTTACCCAAGAAGGTTTCCTCCGTCTAGAATCACGAAGCCAGACGGAGGAAGTACCGGTGAATCAATGTCTCAGAGTAGCGATGTTATGTGTTGTAGTGGCTGCGAGCCTTCGTTCTGCCACGGCTCAGGCTGGCAAATTGAATCTGCTCGATGTGCCCGAGTTCGTTCGTGACTGGCAAATTTCGAAGCAATTCACGATGGAAGTTGCGCAGGCGATGCCTGCGGAGTATTACGGCTTCAAGGCGACGCCGGAAGAGATGAGCTTTGGAGAGCAGATTGTCCACATCGCTGGGGCCAACGTGTTTCGCTTCAAACAGATCATTGGGATCAAGCCTCCGTTTGACTTCGATCCGGCAAAGCCAGGGCCAACGGACAAAGAGACTTCCCTCAAGCTGCTGGAGCAGTCCTTCGATTATGTGCTCGATGTCTTACCGAAGATTACTCCAGAGCAACTCCAACGCACGTGGAATATTCCGTCGTGGAAAGGGCGCACCCAGCCCGATGGCAGGGCGATGATCATGAACATGTTCGTTCATACCGCGCACCATCGGGCGCAATGCGAGGTGTATTTGCGGCTGAAGGGAATCAAGCCGCCGGACTATACCTTCTGATGAAGCTCGAAAATCAACTGATTAACGATCCGGGTTAGACATTCGGGCCGCAATCCTTCAAAATACTGGGTTTCACAATCATCTGGAGCCCTGCATTGACTACGCCGACTCGCGCCAAAATTACCGCGCTTGGCACCTACGTTCCGCCACGAGTTCTTACCAACGCCGACCTCGAGAAAATGGTCGATACCACTGACGAATGGATCCTTGAACGCGTAGGTATCCGGCAACGCCATATTGCTGACAAGGGCGTGGGCGCCAGCGACCTGGCGGTTGAAGCTGTAAAGAATCTGCTTGAGTCTCATCCAGTCGATCTTCAGGAAGTGGATCTTATCGTGGTTGGAACGGTGACCCCGGACATGATGTATCCGTCCACCGCCTGTCTGGTTCAACACAAACTGGGGATTCACAATACCTGGGGTTTCGACGTCTCTGCTGGCTGCTCGGGCTTTGTCTATGCCTTGAACACAGGTGTGAAGTTCGTGGAGTCGGGCCAGTACAAGAAGGTGCTGGTCATCGGGTCGGACGTGAATTCCTCGATGACCGACTACACGGATCGAGCGGTGTGCATCATCTTCGGTGACGGTGCCGGTGCGGTTCTGGTGGAGCCGTCGCAAGATGGCGAGGGAGTGATCGATCACGTCGCGCAGATCGAAGGGGTGGGAGGACAATTCTTGTACATGCCTGGCGGAGGGAGTCTGAACCCATCGACTCATGAAACTGTCGATCAGAAGATGCATTACATCCACCAGGATGGAAAGAACGTCTTCAAGTATGCCGTGAAGAAGATGGCCGAGATGACCGAGCGGGTCCTGGAGCGGAACAAGCTGACGGGCAAGGACATCGATTGCTTCATCGCGCATCAGGCGAACCGTCGCATTATTACGGCTACCGCGGACCGTTTGGGAATGCCTCTCGAGAAGGTCGTGATCAACATTGACCGGTTCGGCAACACGACCGCAGGTACGATTCCGATCGCCATGCAAACTGCGATTGAAGAGGGCAAGTTGAAGAAAGGCGACATGCTTCTCATCGCTGCGGTCGGAGCGGGATTTACTTCGGGGGCAACGTTGATGCGGTGGGGATTCTAGGCCCTCGCCGCTCGATTGTTTCGTTCGGTGCAAATCGTCATTTCTTGATCGATTTACGCAAGGTATTGAAAAAATGGTAGTTAGCTCGAACCTGCCCATTTTTAGCTTCGCAAAATCTTGAATTCAAAGATCTTATAGGTAAAGTCTTGGTAATACTGGGCTTAGCGGCGGTTCGGAGGAGACGGCCTTTTGAGCCTATTTGCAAATTATTGAATCCAAATAGGTTACGGCTTTGCCTCGCGACGTTTCGCTGCAAAATATTGTCAAAGAACGACTTACATGCAAAATCTTGAGCAATAAGGAGTTAATGAATCCACAAAGCTGAGCTTGAACCGAGCGCCTCTTGCCGAGGATTTTGCAGTGCGAATGTGCACGATGTGATTTTGCGCTGTCGGTAGCGAGGGTCAAGGTTGGATGTCAGATCGATCAGATTTTTCTGTGGAAAACCCACAGGTTGTTTTTCCCGGCTTTTTGGGCAGAGGAACCTAGTAAGGCATACGCAGGATCATTTTCGCACTCTTCTGGGAATGAGGCGCGACGGGGAAGATAGGGGAACGTCGGTTGCTATGTTTATTCGGCGTTTGATCTAGGCGTGCAACGCGAACCAGAGTGGGTGCCGTTCTCGCTTTTTTCGCGAAGGGAAGCCGTGAGCGACAGCACGGCGAGTCGGCAGCATCGTACCCGCCCTTGCAAAAGCGCAAGGACGGGCCACCCACAGTCTGTACGGCTTCAACCAATCGAAAGGGGTGGGCCACCCGCCGAGGTAGGCACTCCGTCCACTCTGATGCAAGTACTGAAGCAGCACACCGCGAAGGCGCTATTGCCAAAACGAAAACGCAGAGATCCGCGACAGAGAACACTGTTCGGGGAGGAATCCCGCCGAACATTCTGGCAGGCGCGTTTCTACGATTTCAATGTCTGGACAACAAGGAAACCGATCGAGAAACTGCGCTACGTGCATCGCAACCCGGTGAAGCGTGGTTTAGTTGCGTCGCCGGAGCAATGGCGATGGAGCAGCTATCGCCACTATCTGCTCGATGAGCCTGGTCCTGTCCGTGGGAGTGAGGACTGGGGAGAGATTTCGTTTCGAGATCGAGTGGCGTAGAAATCCAAGAAATATTCTCGCTGTCGGCAGCATCATACCCGCCCTTGCAACAAACGCAAGAGCGGGGCACCCACGGTCTGGTAGTGTCAGCGAGATCGAAAGCCTGGGCCACCCGTCCTACAGCACTCCGCCAGTCTGGATCGCCAAATCATTCAGCGCCATCTCCAGCTTGGTAATGGCAGCCCCGATTTCTGGATGCTGTCCGATCTTCTCTTGCAGTGCCTTCAGAATCTGGTGAGCACTCTTGATGTGGGCCTCTGCACTGGCTGGAGTTGATTCGGGATTGCGTTCGGTCTCTGATTCCATGGTCAGTTGCTCCTGCCTCTTATTTGCTAGACCGCGTCTCTCTTTATTTATTCTACGCATCCGATCACCGGGAGGCATTGGGTCGACAAAAGTCAGGGAGTTCACTTACGACAGGGTCAGTGAGTGCTAGGGCGATGTTACGCTGACCTGTGCTTGGGCGTTTTCGCGTTAAGCGTCGAGACAAGGGTCTGTGCTGCGGGAGGGACCTGTGCCTCGTGGAAAATTGCAACATCCTTCGCCGAGATTGTCCGCCCGTAGATTCTGGTGTTCGCGTCGTTGTCAGGTCGGATCGTCGAACCTTGGAGCGAAATACCTGCAAATAGACCGCGATTGCGCGAATAACTCAATATTTCAGCACGCATCGAGGCATCGGTTTCTGCCGACGTGGTACGCCCGACTGGTCCTGCTGCAACCGAAGCATCCGCTCCGAGCTTCACTTTGCTGCTCAAGATTGCATTCCCACCGCGGGCATTCATCACAAGAAGGACGTAGTCAGTAGCTTGTCCGCCAATCTGGAAGCCAAAGCTGGCCCCCTCAAGGGCCATCATTGAGGGTGCGCCCCAAGAGCCGTTGAAGTTATCGCCACCGCGGCACGTCATGGCACCGCGGCCGTAACTGACTCCAACCACAAACGCCCCCTTTTTAGCTGATGGAAAAACAACGACGCATGTGGCTTTATCAAGGAGATCTTGAGGAATGTTTTCTGGAATATTCAGAATCTCCGTCAGCACAGTACCGGCATGTCTTAGACGGTCTTCGTCTTTTGCTACGTTGACTGCCCAACCGGCGGTTGCAAGCAACAACGCGGTCATCGAGCATGCTAATATCCTCGTCTTCATAGGGCCTCCTAAGAACGAAAATACGGTCGCGGTAACGCCCAGCTGGCAACCCACATCAAAACGCTTCGCTCACGGCGGTACCGCCACGCACGGTTTGCCAACAGAAAAGAGCAGCCCACGATCGTTAAGGGCTCCTTTTCAAACTGATCAAGTCTTTCAGTGCTTACATTGGCACCTGCGGATCAAGCCGCCAACTAGCAAAACAAAGAACCGTTCTCATGTAACCGACGGAAAGATAGGGGGTCTTCTACAGACAATTCTGTACAGGCAACGGAAAAGGGCCGATTCTCTTGCGTGTCAGGGCGAAAAAGAGCGCAAGAAGAGTCCCAAGGGTCAATGAGCGCTATGGCGATGTTTCGCCAACCGACACCTTCCTCCTGAACTACTTCTTCGTGGAAGACACGTTGCGAACGAAAGAGTACGGATCGTGCGCTTCTTCAGGATCGTCGGGCCACCCCTTGCGGGATACGTTCGCCAGTTCTGACAACTTCTTAATGTCGGTCTGACGGATGACGTCCGTTACCTCACAGCGCGATCTGTCCAGTGTCTTGGCTCCGATTACTTTCAAGTAGTCTGGTAGGGCCGCAGCCTCAACAAGAACTTTTCCTGATCCAGCCCAATGGCGGTCTTCACCATTCTTCTTCACACATGATCCCAGCGCAGGAGTCCACAAATAGACATTCTGTCGCTAATCATTCAAAATAGAAGCGCTTCCACTCCCTAGGGGCTTTTCGATTGACAAAACCGATCCGGGCCAAAATCAGTGCTCTGGGCACTTATGTGCCTCCTCGCCTTTTGACCAATGCCGACCTTGAACGGATGGTCGACACCAATAACGAATGGATCATGAGCCGGGTTGGGATACGGGAGCGGCATGTCGTCGACAAGGGCGTTTGTACCAGCGATTTAGCGGTGGAGGCCGCGAAAAAGGCTCTGGCGCAGCGCGGGCTCGAGCCGAGCCAGATTGAGGCCATCATTGTCGGGACGGTGACGCCGGATATGTTTTTTCCCTCCACCGCCTGCATCGTTCAGGACAAGTTGGGGGCAAAGGGAGCCTGGGGATTCGATCTTTCCGCCGCCTGCTCGGCGTTTCTTTATTCGATCCAGGTGGGGGCGCAATTTATCGCGAGTGGAGCGCATAAGCGGGTTCTGGCCATTGGGTCTGATGTGATGTCGTCGATTATCGACTACACCGACCGTGCGACTTGCGTGATTTTCGGCGACGGGGCCGGTGCTGCCATTCTGGAGCCGGCGACAGATGACTCCGAGGGACTGATCGACTTTATTCACGAGGTCGACGGCTCGGGGGGACAGTTCCTTTATATGCCCGGTGGAGGCAGTCTTCATCCTTCAAGCAAAGAGACGATCGAGAAAAAGATGCACTACGTCCATCAGGACGGCCAGCAGGTGTTCAAGTTTGCTGTACGCAAGCAGGCAGAACTGTGTCTGAAACTGCTGCAGCGCAACGGTCTCAAGGGCTCAGACATCGACGTGTTTATCCCACACCAGGCAAATCTGCGGATCATCAACGCCACGGCGGAGAGGCTTGGACTCAAGAAAGACAGCGTTGTCGTCAATATTGACCGCTACGGCAACACGACGGCAGGAACCATTCCATTGGCGATGGGTACGGCGATTGAGGAAGGCAAGCTGAAGAAGGGAAGCCTTGTCCTGCTTGCGTCAGTGGGGGCGGGATTCACGATTGGTTCGGCATTACTGCGCTGGGCTTTCTAGGTTCGCCTTCCTGCCGTGACGTTCGTAACTATCCTTCGTGCATTTTCAATAGCATAGCGTTTAGGCGGCTGATATCGTCATCGCACGTTCGTCCGATCAGAAAGCGGCGACGTGTAAGCGCATGACTTTCCGCAACATCTCCTGTTGTGTATTGTTGGCCATCGGTTCAGTCGTGATGACGGCCCAACAGGCCGATCCTCGCGAAAGCAAGCTCCTGATTCTCGAACGCCTGTGGAATGAATCTCAGGTCAGCCGGGATTCCGCTGCACTGGACGCGCTGGTGTCGAGCCGGTTCATCAACACGGAGTGGGATGGAGAGGTCAGCGATAAGCAGAAGTTTCTGGCAGATATCAAAGATCCACGTTTCAAGCCGAGTATGGCGAACATCCAGGAAGTGAAGATGAATTTCTTCGGAGATACCGCCGTCGTTACCGGCGTCTACCACACGCAGGGCACGTATCAGGGCAAGCCTTATGACCACGTTGGCCGCTTTACAGACACTTGGGTGCTGGATCTGGGCAAGTGGCAATGCGTCGCCAGCCACACAAGCCTGGTGAAGAAATAGCGGATAAGCTTTCTTCGGGCATCGCCTCTCCACTGGTTTATATCCTTATAAATTCTTTTTATCCGTGAAGCGCGAGTCTTCTCTGCGCACGCGTTGATCTAATCCGATTTTAGATCGATCATTCACCATGGATGCCTCATCCCATCCCGCGAAATGGAAGGTTCTGCTGGCTTTCGGGATTATCTATTTTGTCTGGGGTTCCACTTTTCTCGCGATTCGCGTTGGAGTACGCGAAGTACCTCCATTTTTCCTCGCGGGGATGAGGTTCCTGATCGCGGGCCTTGCCCTTTACGCATGGCTGCGGGTGAAGGGAACGCCATCTCCTACGAGGCGAGAATGGGGCTCTGCGACACTGCTGGCTGTCCTCATTTTCGTTCTCGACTATGGGTTGCTTTTCTGGGCAGAACAGAAGGTGCCATCTGGAATTGCGGCGGTCATGATGGCAACGATTCCGGCGTTCATGGCGATTGCGGACATTTTGATTCTGAAGAGCGAGCGGCTCACAGGGAAACTGGCGCTCGGTCTGATCGGGGGAATCGCAGGTGTGGCCGTGCTGGTCAGCCACTCGGCGAATTTCGGAGATACTCCGATCGATCCGATTGGAGCGACGGCATTGATTATTTCTGCGATCAGTTGGTCGATCGCATCGGCCCTGACTCGCAAGCTTCCGTTGCCTACTACAAAGGCGATGAGTTCCGGTGCGCAGATGCTGGCTGGTGGAGTCTTGCTGATGATTACTGCCGGTACGCTCGGAGAGTTTCGAGGATTTCATCTACAGGCAGTGTCGGGGAAGGCGTGGCTGGCATTGGCCTATCTAATTGTGGCGGGGTCAATCGTCGGTTTTACGGCATACGTCTGGCTGCTGCACCACGAATCGCCGACCAAGGTGGGCACGTATGCTTACGTGAATCCGATCGTCGCGGTAATCGTCGGATATTTGCTGGGCGGGGAAGCGCTTGGGGCGCGCACGGTTCTCGGGACGCTACTGGTGTTAGCCAGCATCCTGGTTATTACGATCACGCCAAGAAGAAAGAGTGCCCCCGAGATTTCTCACGTACAAGCTCAGACTTCGTTCGAAACGGAGAACTAGGTAGATTTAGGAGTTGGTGAACGCATTCCGTGCTGTCATAGTGAGCGCAACGGATACTTCGCGGTCAGCGAAGCATCTGCGGATCGATGGACCTCGTGCCCGGATGTAGTGAAATGAACCTGTAAGGGCATACTCACGATTCTGCATACGCGCGTGATGGAAACTCCCCGACATGCCGCTGGCCGAGGGCGGGAAAGACGCTATGGATGCGTCATCTTCTCCGGCTTCACCAGTTGGTCGAATTCTTCTCCGGTCAGATGACCTAACTTCACTGCCGCTTCCCGTAGGCTTGAATGCTCTACGTGCGCAGTGTGAGCGATCTGCGCGGCCTTGTCGTATCCCACTTTAGGCGCTAGGGCTGTGACCAGCATGAGCGAGTTCTTGACGTACCAGTCGATCTTCGCGCGGTCAACCTCGATGCCCTTGATCATGTATTCGACATAGCCGTGGCACGCGTCGGTGATGAGGGTGACGGAATGCAGGAAGTTGTAAATGATCACCGGCTTATAAACATTCAGTTCGAAATTTCCCTGCGATCCAGCGAGGCCAACCGCAGCCGTTGCTCCGTGAACTTGAGCGCAAACCATCGTCATGGCTTCGCACTGCGTGGGATTCACTTTTCCGGGCATGATCGATGATCCGGGCTCATTCTCAGGAATCGAAAGCTCACCCAGCCCGCAACGCGGACCTGAGGCCAGCCAGCGAATATCGTTCGAAATCTTCATGAACGAAGCCGCGAGCGTTTCCATCGCACCTTGTGCGAAGACGATCTCGTCGTGCGCTGAAAGGGCAGCGAACTTGTTGCCGTGGGAGCGGAAGGGAAGTCCGGTCAGTTCCGCGATCTTCTTGGCTGCTCGCTCGGCAAACTCTGGATGCGTGTTGAGTCCGGTGCCTACCGCAGTGCCTCCGATCGCGAGGTCGTACAGGCCTTCGAGAGCATGTTCTAAACGTTTGATATCACGCTCCAGCAAACTTGCCCAGCCACCGAATTCCTGACCTACCGTCAGCGGAACTGCATCCTGCAAATGCGTGCGTCCGATCTTTACGATGCTCTCAAATTCCTTTGCTTTGGCGGCAATCGCATCGCGGACAGACTTTACGGCCGGAATCAGCGCGTTCTTCACACGGTCTGCCGCAGCGATGTGCATGGCCGCCGGGAATGTGTCGTTCGAGGACTGCGACATGTTTACATGATCGTTGGGATGGATGGGCTTCTTCGACCCCATCTCTCCGCCGGCAATCTCGATCGCGCGATTGGAGATCACCTCGTTGACGTTCATGTTCGTCTGAGTGCCACTGCCCGTCTGCCAGACGCGGAGAGGGAACTGGTCATTCAGCTTGCCGGCAATTACCTCGTCGGCTGCCTGCACGATTAGCTTTGCCTTGTCGGCGGGTAATTTCCCAAGGTCCTGATTCACCAAGGCGCAGGCTTTCTTCAGGATGCTGAATGCACGGATCAGCTCTGGAGGCATGGTGTCGCGCCCGATGTTGAAGTGCAGCAAGGATCGCTGCGTCTGCGCGCCCCAGTACACATTCGAGGGAACTTCGATCTTTCCCATGCTGTCAGATTCAATCCGGGTGCGGGTTGTGGTTTCGGTAAGAGTAGACATGACGTGCTCCCTGAGAAAACGGTGTTATAAAGGCAACCGAAAATTATAGCTCCGCGCTTGGATGTAAGCCCCATCCGATGTGGCGAGATTGCAGTTGGGTTCCACCGTTGACCGATAAAGGGAGTCTGCCTGTTCTGACCGTACCCGCATGCTAGAATCATCCGTTTCCCGGTTGTTCCGAACCCTCGTTGCCTCGGGATGATCCGCACCCCACTGCATGGTTCAATTCCTCGTCTCCGAAGAGATAGACACTCTCCCAAAGCCCAAGATGAAGGCTCTGCCGGAGATGCGCACCGATGTATTGGTCATCGGCGCGGGGCCCACCGGGTTGGCCTGCGCGATTGAGGCGCAAAAGGTAGGCCTGAAGGTCATCATCGTCGACAAGGGATGCCTGGTGAACTCGCTGTTTCACTATCCAGCGAATATGGTTTTTTTCACGACGCCGGAGTTGTTGGAGATCGGTAATATTCCCTTCACCACAGCTCTGCAGAAGCCCACGCGGGAGGAAGCACTCGAATACTACCGCAAGGTCGCGGAGCACTACGAACTCGATGTACGGCAATACGAGTGGGTCAAGACGGTCATGGGCGAGGACGGTAATTTTGTCATCACCGCGACAGACCGCGCGGGTCGGCCGCATGACTACACCGCCAAGAAGGTGATCGTTTCTACCGGCTACTACGATCTGGCCAATCAGTTGAACATTCCCGGCGAAGATCTGCCTAAGGTTTCACACTATTACGGTGAGCCGCATCCCTATTACGACACTGACGTACTGGTGATCGGCGGAAAGAATTCCGCTGCCATTGCGGCGCTGGATCTGTGGCGCCATGGTGCGCGGGTCACTCTGGTCCATCGCGGAGCCCAGTTACACCATCACGTGAAGTATTGGATCAAACCTGACCTGGAAAACCGGATCAAAGCAGGAGAGATTGAAGCTTTCTTCAATAGCTGGGTACAGGAAATCGGAATCGATCACGTTGTTGTCGTCACGTCACACGGTCCGATGCGGCTGAAAAATGACTTTGTGCTGGCTTTGGTCGGCTATCACCCTGACTACGATTTCCTGACTAGTATGGGAATCGAATTATCGGAACAGCAGTGCCGTCCGGTGTGCGACCCGGTTTCGCTGGAGAGCAATGTACACGGCATCTATGTAGCGGGAGTGATCGTGGCTGGCTCGCGCACGAATGAAATCTTCATCGAGAATGGCCGCTTTCATGGAAAACAGATCGCTGAAGATCTGAAGCGCAAATTGCACGTTTAGGTCCTCAGCGACCTCTGCGGCGTTCTCAGCGGATTCGGCGTCAAAGACTTTATCGCAGAGAACGCAGAGAAATCGCCGAGGCCGCTGAGAAAAACGCAGAAGTCTTTATCCGGAACAGCTCAAAATTCTCCACAGTACTTTCAGAAAGTAAAAAAGCCCTGGAGTTCGCTCCAGGGCCGGCTCGGATTTAACTTCCGACTAAGACTTTTTTCGTCGCATCACGCCCAGTATGCTCAGCAATCCGGTTCCGAACAGGGCTAAGGACGCAGGCTCCGGTGCTACCGTGGTTTGGCCTTGCAGAATTCCCGCCTCGGAGTTCGGGGTAATGAAGATGACCTGACCTGTTTTAGGGTTTACGACCTCAGCATAAAAGATCGTTCCTGCACCCACGCCGCTGGCAGTAATCGAGAACGGTGTGCTCCCAATCGTTCCAAGGTTGGCATAACCGAACGAGGGCGAATTGAAAACGATTCCCATGCCCGTCCAGGTGTCCTGGATGGCACCCATAGCACCACCTTCCGGGAAACTCGAAAGTGAGGAAAACGAGACTCCGTTGACGTTCCCGGTCAGGGAATTGGGAGCGGCCGCGAGAAGGAGCAGGTTATCGCCGGCGAAGGACTTGTTACCGCGGAAACTTGCGCTGAAAGTATTGCTGCCTAACAGCTCTCCCACGGATTGCCCGGTTTCTCCGGTCCCTTCCACGTGAACAATATTGGGCGTGGCCTTCGCGCACGTGTAAGAAGCGAAAGGGTTGCAGGTGTCGGCCCACACGGGCAGAGTTGCCATTGCAGCGATCAGGAATAGCTGGATTAGCACGTTTTTCATCGGGACCTCACAAACAGCACTGGCGCTTGTTGTTGTGTGCATTTGATGTGCCATTCGTCAGTCGGAAGTCTGTCGGCCAAGTGGTACATCAACAAGGAGTTGCGAGGTTCCTTCTAAGTGGCTCAAAAGCCGGTGTGCAAAGGATTGTCTATCCCTTTCGGAAAAGTCGGGCAATTCTACCAAGGCCTTACCGCAAGCCTATCTCAGGAGATATTCCTTTACGAATTCCACCGTGGCGTAGAACTGGAAATCGCGGTTTTTCTTCTTTGCGAATCCGTGACCTTCATCCTTGCCGAGGAGCCACCAGACTGGAGTGCCGTTCTTACGCACCACCTCCACCATCTGCCCCGATTCACTGGCTGGAACCCTAGGATCGTTCTGTCCGGCGATCACGAACAGCGGCTTCGTAATATTCTGTGCCTTGTTCGCCGGCGCAATTGATTCCAGGAATTCCCGCATCTTCGGATCGCGTTCGTCACCATACTCAACGCGGCGCAGGTCCTTTCGATACCCGGAAGTATGCTCGAGGAAGGTCACCAGATTCGATGGACCGACGACGTCAACGGAGCAACAGATGCGGTCGTTGTAGTTCGTGGCCACAGCCAGGGTCATGAATCCGCCATAGCTGCCGCCGGTAATCATGATCTTGCTAGCGTCGAGGTCGGGTTGCGCTTGAATCCAGTCGATCAATGTGGAGATGTCTTTGTAGGAGCCGTCGCGCAAGAACCCGTTATCAAGTTTCTGAAACGTCTTGCCGTAACCGGTTGAACCGCGAACATTGGGATAGATCATCGCGATTCCGAGTTCGTTGATGAAGTAGTTGTCGCGGCCAAGAAAGTCGGGACGAGTTTGACCCTCGGGTCCCCCATGAATGTCGATGATGACCGGGTGTTTGCCTGCGAACTTTGCTGGAGGTTTGTAGAGGAATCCAGAGATGGAGTGGTCGTCCCATGATTTCCAATGGATCAATTGGGGCTCCGCGAATCCGGATGTATTTAATCCGCCAGTTTCGCTGAAGGTCCATCGGTCGACCTTTCCCGTCGCTATGTCGATTGAGTAAGCGTCATAGGGCTGGCTTGCGGTCGTAAGGGTGAATCCGAGGTCACGGCTGTTTTTGCGCCATCCCAAGCCCGAAATCACTCCTACGGGGAGCTTTGGGAGCGGCACCTCTTTATTGGTCCTTGTATCGAGTACGTGCAGCTTGCTGATTCCATCTTCATTTGCTTCAAATGCGATCCATCGACCGTCTTCGGAGAGTTCCAGCTCGTCAACGTCCCACTGAAGGGAAGGGGTGAGGATGGTTGTCTTACGACTCGCGAGATCAAGGTAGACCAGATGTTGGAACTCCGAGCCCTCGTCGCTGGCAAGGTACACGCCTTTGCCGTCTTTGGAGAAACGAGCATTGGAGCGCAGCGCGGTCTCAGCGCCTGGCTTGGGAGTGAGCAGCTCCTTCTTTCCTGAATCGACGTCGAGTAGCCACACATAGCTCTCAGCAGCAGAAATAAAGTTGCCGATCAACAATTGTTTGCCGTCGGGAGACCAGTCAGAGATCTCCCAGCCACCGCCCTCCATCGGCGCAACCATGTGCGCACTCGCCTGATCATTCGCATTTACCACCCAGATATCGACATCATTGCCGGTGCGCTTCGTCGAGCCGTAGGCAATTCGATCTCCCTGATAGGACCAGCGCGCGCTCGTGTTGCGGGACTTGCCGTCGGTCAACAGTTTGACGTCGCCACTCTTCAGGTCGTAGACGTAAATCTGGAAGAACTCGCCGCCACCCACGTCTTTGAGGAACAGGAAAGAATCGCCGTGTACCGGCTCATAGGCAGCTCCGGCAATACGATCGGGAAAGAAGGTGAGTTGTGTGCGGGCTCCGCCGGGAAACTTAACCTCGTGCACCTGGTTTGTGTCGGCGAATCGCGTTTCGATAAGCATTTTCCGCTGCGTGGGGTGCCAACTCGCGAAAAACCCATTGCGAAACTCGCTGTAACGCCCCACCGACTCGGCCAAAGCGACTGGGATCTTGGGGATTCCCTCAGCCACCAGGTTCTCGTTCGGAACAACATCGTCGCTCTGCGCAAGTACGAGCGTTGTCAGAATCAAAACTGCGATCAGGGTGAAGGCTCGTTTCATGGGGTCCTCCGGGCTGAGACTTTGACGATGGTTGAGGTTCATCGTGAGCGAATTCCAAGACAATGCGCGTGAATCCTAGGCTACAGAGCTGATTACAGTCAACGCGTATTGCTCACGTTTTGCCAGACACGTGGATCAAACGGTACCCTAGGCACTCGCATGGATCCGCAACCAGAACGCGGTACGTCGTCGATCTCGCTCCGCTCGTACGCGGTTCTAATTCGCACCAACCGGAATTTCCGCCGGTTGTGGGTCGCGCAAATCGTCAGCGAAATCGGGGACTGGTTCTACACGCTGTCGATTTATACGCTACTTCTGCAGTTGACGGGACACGCCGGTTCGGTGGCTCTGGCGCTCGTTCTTCAAGTAATTCCGCAAACCCTGGCCGGGCCTACTTCCGGTGTGGTGAACGATCGACTCAAGCGGAAACACGTGATGATTGCCGCCGACCTGATCCGGTTTGTGATCGTCCTCGCCATGCTGCTCGTGCGTTCCCCTGCCTTGGTCTGGCTTGTTTACCCGCTACTCCTGGCGGAAACCACGATGGCGGCATTCTTTGAACCGGCCCGGAGTGCGGTGATTCCCAACATCACCGAGCCAGAGGAGGTGCTGGTAGCAAACACACTTTCTTCAGCGACATGGTCAGTCAATTTGCTGATCGGAGCCTCAGTAGGTGGTGTAGTTGCGGCATTTCTCGGGCGCGACGCGGCGTTCGTCTTAAATGCGCTTTCCTTTCTGGCATCGGCCATCCTGATCGGGGGGATGCATTTCCGCGAGCCGCACGCAGAGAATGCTGCGCGTCTCCGGCTTCGCGATCTGGTTGACTTCTCTCCGGTGATTGAGGGGATATCGTACATCCGCAGCCATCCCGTGTTGGTCCCGGCAGTCTTCGCCAAAGCCGGGGAACTCATGGTCGGGCCAAGTTGGGTCATCTTCACGGTCATGGGAGCGCGCGAGTTTGCGGTCCATGGGCGAGGGATCGATCCCGCCGGTGGCGCCATGCTGGGCATGAGCATCCTTCTGGGTGGTCGAGGGTTAGGAGCGCTGGTCGGTCCGCTAATTTCCGCTCGATGGGCGGGGCAGAACGACCATCGGCTCCGGCTCGGGATTCTGTTCGGATATATCACGATCGCATTCGGTTACGGCCTCATCGGGGTGAGCCGCACGGTCTGGATGGCCGCAGCCTGCGCCACGCTCGCCCATGCGGGAGGCTCCACGGTCTGGGTCTTCTCTACTACGTTGCTGCAACTCCGAACTGATGACCGCTTCCGGGGACGGGTGTTTTCTGCTGACTTGGGGCTGGCCAGTTTCACCTTTGCAACGACCGCCTATCTATGTGGCCACTTTCTTGATCTCGGAGTCTCCGCGCGTGCCATGGCCACAGGTACAGGTTTCTTCATGCTGATACCGGCAAGTCTGCTGGGATGGGTGTTGTACAAATCCAGCATGAACCGGGTCACTGCAACAGAATGATTTGCCCCCGCTCTGTTTTTCTCCTACACTGCTTCCAGTTGAAATGCCTCCCCCGCGCCGACCGAAGACGGAGCTTTACGCATGGGGCGCTTCGAGTCTCGGATCACAATTTATCGTCCGCTAAAGGTTGTGTTCGACACCTACACACAGCCGGATACCTTTCGTTGGGCTGACGTTCGCAGTGTTGCCTGGGTGCACGGCAAGGCTTGGGAACTCGAAAGCCGGATGCACATCAAGACAAATGACGCTTTCGGAGTGACCATGGACCAGGTAGTCACCCATTTCGAACCTTATCGCCGTATTGATTTCATCAGCCATTTCGCGGGGATCACCCTTGTCACGCAAGTGCACTTTAAAGCATTGTCTGACGATCAAACGGAGGTTCACGGGAAATTTGAGTTTATTGGGACGTTCTCGCGAATGGCGGGCTTCGCGATCGGTCCGGCGCTTGAGCAAGGAACGGAGAAGTTCTACAAAGATTTGAAGCGAGCCTGTGAGGGGCAGGAACCTTCAGTGTCGACCCCGGCACACTTCGATCGAACTCCGTGAACTGCAAATGCTCTACTACGTTTTGGCCAACCGGTCGATCTTCGCTGCCAGGATGAAGTCACTCTCCGTTAGGCCGTCGACACTGTGGGTCCAAGTGGTGATTTCGGCCTTACCCCAGCCCAGGAGAATGTCGGGATGATGGCCTTCCTGCTCCGCTACGTCGCCGACTCGATTCACGAATGCCAGGGCCTGCTTGAAATCAGGAAATCGGAACTCGCGGTGGAGATGATGTTCATTGAGGACGTCCCATTTGGGAGTTTGCTGGTGGAGCGCCTTGAGTTCGTTCCCCTTCAAGGGAGGAACTCCTCCACGGCATGGGACGCACTTTTTGTCAGCAAGCTGTTCTGCCATTGAGTCACCCACCTTCTTCGACGAGCACTGCCCCAATTTTGCCTATCTTAACAGGCTGTTTGACCGCGCGAGCTGTTGAAGGCGCTTGTGAACGAACTTCCCAAGTAGCACTGTGTACAATGTGAGTCTTCTCCCATTTACAGCTGCGGACTTATCGGAAAGGAAACTACCGTGGTCGTTTTGGTTATTGGCGGTGCAGGATATATCGGGAGTCATACCGCGAGGGCGTTGAGGAATGCCGGCCATGACGTGATCATCTTCGACAATCTTAGTACCGGCTACGAATTGCTGGGGTCCGGATTTGAACTGGTCAAGGGCGACGTTCTGGATCCCGTGGCCCTCTCTGCTGTGCTGCGTCGTTCGGATGCGATTATGCATTTCGCGGCACGCGCGTACGTCGGCGAATCGGTAACGAATCCGCAGCGATACTTCCACAATAACGTCGAGGGTGGACTCTCTTTGCTCAATGCGGCGCTTCAAGCCGGAGTGAAGAAGATCATATTTTCGTCGACCTGTGCAGTTTATGGAGAACCGGCAAAGGTTCCGATCGAGGAGAATATTCCTCGCCAGCCGGTGAACCCGTATGGCGTCTCGAAATTGTTTTTCGAGCAGGCGCTGGAAGCCTACGATCGCGCCTACGGCTTCCGCTATGCCAGTTTGCGGTACTTCAACGCTGCCGGGGCGGACGAGAGCGGCGAAATCGGCGAACTTCACGATCCCGAGACGCACCTGATTCCCCTCGCCCTGAGTGCTGCTGCCGGGGCCGGACCGGCCCTGCAGATTTTCGGCACGGACTATCCAACGCCGGATGGCACGTGCGTTCGGGACTACATTCATGTGAATGATCTCGCCAGCGTGCATGTGAAGGCTCTCGAGCACCTGACTGCGGGGAAGCCGAGTTTCGCTGTCAACGTGGGCACCGGGACTGGCGCGTCGGTGCGCGAGGTCATTTCTACCGTTGAGAAGATCACGGGAAAGCCGGTCCCGCACCAAACGGCGCCTCGCCGTGCGGGTGATCCTCCTGCACTGGTGGCGAATCCAGCTAAGGCCCAGTCGTTGCTGAATTGGAAAGCAGCTCGCGGTCTTCACGAGATCGTAAGCACAGCCTGGAACTGGATGCAGAAGCAGCCGCAAGCCGCGGCCCACTAGAGCACTGCAACCGCGATGGCGCGTCGCGTTCCAAGATTACATTCCGATCGGAGCAAGAACTGAGAAGCCTATGCCACATGATCTGACAGGGAAGAAAGTAGCATTTCTCGGCGCCGGAAAAATGGGAGGCATCATACTGCAAGCTTTGTTGAAGAATGGCTTGCTTTCGGCGAAGTCGACCTCGGCAACGGTTGCGCATCCGGAACGAGCCAAAGCGCTGGCCGCAAAGCTCAAGGTGAAGGTCGGTACAGATAACGTTGAGGCCGCCAAAGGTGCCGACGTCATCGTAATCGCAGTCAAGCCGCAAGTTGTCGAAGAGGTTGTGCGCGAGATCGCAAGCCATCTCGGACCCAAACAGCTGATCATTTCGGTCGCGGCGTCGGTGCCGACATCGATGATCGAGAAGAACGTGCCGGCCAACGTCCCGGTGATTCGCGCTATGCCGAACACTCCGTGCATTATGGGCGCGGGCATGACCGCGATCTGCAAGGGAAAATACGCGACCAATTCCGATCTCGCGCTGACTAGCCATCTTTTCGACGTTGTGGGAAGAACCGTCATCGTCGACGAGAAACACATGGACGCTGTAACGGCGCTTTCCGCCAGTGGACCTGCATACATCTACATCATCCTGGAATCATTGGCAGAAGCCGGTGTGAAAGTCGGGCTGCCGCGCGACATTGCGACTTTGCTTGCCGCTCAGACTGCGCTCGGTGCCGCCAAGGTCGTCCTGGAAACGGGAGATCACCCGGCTTTGCTGAAAGACGCGGTCACTACTCCAGCCGGTTGTACGATCGACGCCATCATGGAGCTCGAAGAGGGCAAGCTTCGTGTGACGCTGATTAAGGCGGTGGTGAAGGCTGCGCAACGCGCGAAAGAACTGGCCTTCGGATAGTTGCACTCGTCGCTTCGCGAACTCGGGGCGGACGAATGCGTCCGCCCCTACATAGAAATTGTCATCGCCGAGGCTGCGCCATCTTTCTTCCCATGAAACTGCTGATCGTCGTTCACCACCGCTTTAACCTGTGGCGAGTGCCTGCATGGTTCGTGCAGAAGCTGGTAGAGGACTTTCAGCAGGTACAGGTAGTGAACCGCGATTCGTATGACGGTGTGGAAGCCGATCTCCGCGATGCTGAAGTCATTCTCACCATTTCACTGCGGCCCGAGCAGTTTGCGCTCTGCCGCCAGTTGCACTGGATTCACGCTCCTACGGCGGCGGTGCATCAGTTCCAATTTCCCGAACTCATCAACAGTGACGTCGCCCTCACCAATTCGACCGAAGTTCACGGCCCCGTTGTTGCCGAGCACGTGGTCGCGCAGATTTTCGCGTTAGCGAAGAAAATCCCGCAAATCGCGCTTCTCCAGCAGAAACATATTTGGGGACAGGAAACCGTATGGAGCAGTGGTCCACCTCCGAGGGAAGTTGCGGGTGCAACTCTTGGGTTGATCGGTGTGGGTAGCATTGGACGCCGCGTCGCGCAAATGGCCAGCGCAATCGGAATGCGGGTCATTGCCGCCCGTGAGCACGTTGAGAAGGGAACTCCCGACGGGGTTGAGCAGGTGTTTTCTCCCTCACAGATCGACGAGTTGCTTCGGCAATCCGACTTTGTGGTGATCGCGGCTCCGCTAATCCCGGCGACGGAGAAGTTGATCGACGGCACACGTCTGCGCGTCATGAAACCCGAAGCTTACTTGATCAACGTCGGCCGGGGTCGGCAAGTGGACGAATCCGCATTGTTCGAAGCCCTCCGTGCTCGCCGCATTGCCGGGGCAGCGCTGGATGTTTTCGAGCACGAGCCTCTGCCCGGCGACTCTCCTCTCTGGGATCTCGACAACCTCCTTATTACTCCCCATACAGCAGGCCTTACCGAGAGGCTTTGGCACCGTCACTACGACCACTTTTCGGCCAATCTGCGCCGGTATCTGGCGAAGGAACCCCTGCAATACACTGTCGATAAACGCAAAGGCTGTTGATCGAGCGGCGTGCTAAAGTTTTTAAAGCGCCGATATATTCGGCTTCAACGCACAACTCTGATGGAATCGCGCCTAATCCTGATAAACCTCCTGATCAAGTTGGGCGTAGCTGCGGCTGTGTCGAGCAGCCTGGTGCGGTCGAAAGAGTTCAAGAAACTGCTGTTTCGGGAAGAGCGCACCTTCCGGCAAAAGATGTACCTGGTCCTGTGGTTCGGACTGCCGATCGTGTTTGGCGTTTTGATCCGCATTTCACAAAACAGTTTCCAGGCGAGCGATCTGAGTTTCGAAACGGTCATGCTGCTCGGAGTGATCGGCGGTCGCTGGGCCGGTTCTCTTGGTGGGGTGCTGGTGAGCATTCCGGCTCTGATCTACGGGGAATGGGCGGCTATGCCGTTTCACGTGTTGTGCGGATTCATGGCCGGACAGCTGCGCACGATGGCCCGCGACAAAGACGACATCTGGTACTTTTCTCCCTTTATTGATCAAAGTATCTTTCGCCTGATCCGCCGCAACCTGCCGCGGCCTCGCTTGTTCGACTGGCAGATCATGTTCTTCGCAACGATTGTCGGGCTGCGTTTTGTGGAAACCGAGCTCGCTCGATACTTTCCAGCCGCCAACGGCAGGCCAGGGGCAATCTTCAGCATCGAGAGTCCTGACAATCTTTGGGTCTTCGGGTTGATCTACGCTGCGACCGTCGCCGCGATCGGGATTGAGATCAAGGTCTTCAACAGCGTGCGCATCCAGATCAAGCTGGAGGAGCAGGAGCGGCTTCTTCTGCATGCGCGCATGGAGGCCCTGCAGAATCAGATCAACCCACACTTCCTGTTCAATACACTGAATTCAATTTCTTCGCTCGTGCGTTTCGATCCCGATACGGCACGCGACATGATTTCCAAGCTCGCGACGATTCTGCGCCGGCTGCTTAACAGCAGCGAAGCTTTCACATCGCTTCGCGACGAATTCGAATTCATCGATAACTACCTCGACATCGAAGTCGTCCGGTTTGGGCGGGAGAAGCTCCGCGTTGTGAAGGAACTCGATCCGGCCTCGCTCGACGTTGTGGTTCCCAGCATGCTCCTGCAGCCGCTAGTCGAAAACTCCATCAAACATGGACTCGCACCCAAGGTTGAGGGTGGCAGCATCTACCTTCGCAGCCGCGTCACAAACTCACGCTTGATCATTGAAGTAGAGGACGATGGCGTCGGAATGGGCGGAGCGCAACTGGAAGAAAGCAGCAGCTGGCCGGGTATGGGAATCGGGATGGCAAACATCTCCGAACGCCTGCAGGTGCTTTATGGAGACACTGCCCGCATGACCATCGACAGCCATGAGGGCAAGGGAACCCTGATTCGCATCCGTCTGCCGCTGATCGAGGCCGATAGTTCCGTGCCGGAGGGTTTTTACGCCGAGCGCTCGAGCACGCGCCGGTAGAAATCTTCATACTGCTTCACAATCTTCGTCGAGCAGAACCGTTCCATCGCCACGGCCCGAGCACGCTTGCCCATTTCCCGCAAGCGATTCTCATCGCTGAGCAGTTCGATGGCATAGCGTGCCATGGTATCGACGTCGCCCACATCGGCAAGATAGCCGCTGGTGCCGTGGTCGACCACTTCAGGCACGCCGCCCGCACGCGTCGAGATCGGTACTACTTCACAGGCCATGGCCTCTAAAGCCGCAAGCCCAAAGGATTCCAATTCGCTGGGAAGCAGCATGATGTCAGCGATGGATAACTTTTCGTAAATCTGATCCTGCTTGCCGAGAAATAGAACATCATCGTGAATGCCTTTTTGGACCGCGAGCCACTCCGCCACTGAGCGGTCGGGACCATCGCCGATCAGCAGCAACCGCGTCGGTATCCGCTTGCGGACGCGGTCGAAAATCTCGATCACGTCCGTGATTCGTTTTACCGGACGAAAATTTGAAAGATGCACCAGAACGCGCTGGCCACTGGGGGCATACTCTCGGCGCATCTCTTCGGCGAGTTTCGTATTGCGGTAGTAGACGTCGCAATTGACCGAGTTGTAAATCACTTCGATATTGTTCTTGACATCAAAAACGCGCTGGGTGCGGTCGCGAAGATAGTTCGAGATTGCGGTCACCCCGTCGCTCTGTTGGATCGAATACCTGGTGATTGGCAGGTAAGAACGGTCCAGGCCAACGAGGGTAATGTCGGTGCCATGTAATGTTGTGACAAACGGCAAGCGCCGCCCCCGCGGACCGGACGCTAGCATCTGCCGCGCCAGCATTGCGCTCACCGAATGCGGAATTGCATAGTGCACATGAAGCAGGTCGAGATCGTAGAGCTGCGCCACCTCTGCCATGCGCGTAGCCAGCGCCAAGTCATACGGCGGATAGTCGAACAGCGGATAGCGGGTGACCTCTACTTCGTGATAGTGAATATTGGGCTCAGCGCCCCGCAGCCGGATGGGCTGTGCGTAAGAAATGAAGTGGATCTCGTGATCCCGCTGAGCGAGCTCCAAGCCGAGTTCTGTCGCGACGACTCCACTGCCGCCATACGTCGGATAACACGTGATCCCGATTTTCATGTGCGCAAGTTCGCCCGCTCGTTCCGTCATTCGATGGCTGGAAGGGGCTGTGGATGCAGATTTTACACGAGTGGGTGCTCGGGAGGTGGGCCCAGTGGAGTCTTAGCTTCCGGCTTTCGGGCCCAGCGTGATGCCGGGGTCAATCTTGTCGAGATGTCCTTGAAATCGTTTCTTCCCATCTTCGGGAAGTCCGGTAAATTCGATGCCCATGCCGACGCCGGGGTCACGGGTACGTACAACCGCGCTGGGAGAGACGCGTTCTTCTCCAATCCACAGGTCGACTCGAAGAGCCGTGCCGATCGCCAGCGGCATTACGGTCTCAACATAACAACCGTTGCCGCTGATATCGGTGGCATTCACGCGCAATGGGGTATTCACACGCTCATCGCGAAGTTCCAAAGGAAATGAGATCTTGTGCCGGGCAAATTTCCTGCGATTGTCGTTCCGGATAACCGTCCGCTCCTCAGCCTTCATCTCGGCGGGCAATGCGGACGACCAGGGACAGTCCTGTTCGAGTACTAGCTGGACGCCGACCTGGGTCTTCTTGAGCGCGCCGGCGTCGACTACCCACATCACTTTGCAGCGTGCCTTCTTGCCTTCATACTGGACGCCAATGACGTCCCCAACTTTCAGTTCCGGCTCAATGCCATAAATGCACGCACCCGTGGCGCTGATGTTCTGGGCAACGGCGTTTTGGAAGAAGGGCTGGTTGTTGCTGCCCATTCCCCACACCTTGACCTTCAAGTCCAGAGTCGCACGCGGCGCTGTCCCTTGCGACGACATGAGCATCCTTCTCCAGCTAGAAACGCAGAGTTCTAAGCCATCTTACTACTTGCATTTAACGGGAAAGGTTACGAGAGTACCTAAAGGCACATGACCCTAGTGGGTTGACCAAGGAAACACGCCTGACGTGTCAGGATGATGCCAAATCCCGATAAGAGATCAACTCCACGCCGTCCCTGGCCAGAACTTCGCGGGCGGCGGGAAGCGTCAATACCCGCAACTCTGTCTCCCGCGATTCCCGCAGACGTGTTCTCGCGCCCTGCAGATCGGCGTCGTTATATCCCGGATGGCAAACGAACTCCCAAGTCCCATCGGGGACGCTTGCAGCGATTGCGCCGAACAAGGTTTCGTCGAGTGTGCCAGTGACCTCGATGCCCAGCGTGCCGTCCGTTGTAGTGAATCCTTCACCGTCCACAGCTTCCCGAAACTTTCCGGCAAAACGTCCCAGAACCTTCACCTCTGCAAGGCGCGTCCAGAGACCAGGCCGCGCCAGAAGTTGGCTCGATCGCAAAGGAAACTTCGGCCCAAATGGATTGCGCACCGCTTTCACACCACAGATCGTTGCAGCCCGCAGCACGGGACGCAGAATCGATGGAAAAAGATGCGTGTGCTTGTGCGTGTCGACGTGTGACACTGAGATCCCCGCGGACTGAAGCTTGCGAATCTGTGCAGATGCCTCTGCCTCAATCTCGCGAGCATCCAAGCGACCAGTTAGAGCGCGAGTAGCAAACGACTTCAATCCATCGCGAAATCGTCCATCCTGTGTCAACGTGGGGATTGTTTTTGACTCAGCCACTGGTTCGCCGTCGATCAGCACGACGTGGCAACCGACACTCAGCTTCGGGGCTGCCTTTATCAATTCGACAGCCTCACTGAACGCGCGTCCATTTGCCATCAGAGTCGAAGACGTGACAATGCCCTGGGTGTGAGCCTCGACAATCGCTCGGTTTACTCCCGAGGTAAATCCAAAATCATCCGCGTTGATGATCAGTCGCTTCACGCCGAAAGTGTAGCAGGGACTGCTTCTCGTCCTCGGATTGGCTTAGTCTTGATGAACCGCCACTGACCAGGGGTGTTTGTTCTTTGATCTGGAAAAATCACCGATTGATTCCTGACTCAGGCAGTGCTTAACTGCTTTACGACGACGCTGCGGTCCGGCGGATCGGGTCCCCGGAGTCGAAGAAGGAAATGGCATGATGCCGTCAAATATCGCGAAGGATGAACATCGGTGGCCAGCTCTTCCGCTGGAGGGATGGAAGGATACATGTGCCACACTGCATATGTGGACGCAGATCGTCGGCAAGGTTCGACTCGCGCTCACGCCGCTGATCAATCACTGGTGGAATGTTCCGTTGTACGTCAACGCACGCGGGCTTACGACTTCTTCAATCCCATACCGAGATCGGCCGTTCGAACTGTGGTTCGACTTTCTCGATCAACAACTCGTGTTGCAGATGAGTGACGGTTCGCGCAAGGCGCTCCCGTTGCGGCCGATGTCGGTAGCGGACTTCTATAAGGAAGTCTTGGGGATGCTGCGATCGAGCGGAATTGAGGTAAAGATCTGGCACATGCCTGTCGAAGTGGCGGATCCTATTCCATTTGACAAGGACCGCGTCCATGCGTCTTATGATCCTGAGGCCGCGCAGAGATTCTGGACAATTCTGTTGAGCGTGCAGTGTGTATTCGAAGAGTTCCGGTCGAGATTTCTCGGCAAATGCAGCCCGATCCATTTCTTCTGGGGCAGCTTTGATCTGGCGGTCACACGCTTTTCAGGACGACCTGCACCGGAGCGACCCGGCGCCGACCGCATCACCCGCGAAGCATATTCCCACGAGGTCAGTAGCGTGGGATTTTGGCCGGGCGGCGGCACTGTCAGTGGCCCTGCGTTCTATTCGTACGCTGCTCCCGAGCCGCAGGGATTCCGGGACTGGCCGGTTCAACCCGCGTCGGCGCGATACGATCCACAACTTAGCGAATTCCTCATCATGTATGACGATGTGCGGGCGTCGACGTCCCCGAGTGCAGCGCTGCTTGACTTCTGCCAGTCCACCTACGAAGCGGCAGCGAGTCCTGGGAAATGGGATCGGGGCGCGCTCGAAAGACAGGCGGGAGCGACTCACCAAAAAACCGCCTGAAGCTCGGAGTAGGCAGAACTGATCTGAGCGGTATGTCCTTATTGGGCACGCAACGAAAGGATGTGCCTTTCTGATGCGGCTTTTCTTTTAGAGAAGAAGCCGGGCGCCCATTTCAGGCGCCCGGTCATGCATTCAAGGGGTTGACGGTTGATTGGCCCCGATCCAGGTTCCCCAGTCGCCATTGGATTCGGCGAACATGCCCGAGAACCAGACGCTGGGAGAGTTGGCCAGTGTGTTGTCGACCGCGGTCGCCGTGTAGTCACCCCAGCGGCCCTCACCGTAGAAGGCGTCGCCGTTTCTGATGAAGAAGCCCGAGCCATTCATCAAGCAGCAAAAGTCGACCTTGCGGCTGGTGAATGCGGTTCCCGGGAATTGGTCATCCTCCGAGTAGTTGTACACCATGGTTACGTTGCCCTCCGGATCGGGCTGCAGAGTTGCGAAGTAAGCGGAGCCGTTCTTGACGAAGCCCCCGCAGAAGAAACAATCTTCCTGCAGCTCGTTGGCACCGGTGATGTTGCCGTTGACATCCGTCTGCGGGCGAACTTCGAACCAGATCGGATGTGCCGCGCCCGCGGCGGAGGTCTCAAGGGATCCAAATAGCGAGCCGGCATTGTATTTCACCTGTCCGCTTATTCGGGTGTCATTCGTATCAATGCAGCCGCTGGAGGTACAGCCCGGTTCGTGGGCGAGAGGCGGAAGCGAGTAGCTGTTCGCGGTACCGATCACTTTGGCGGTGAAGCTGCCACCTGTGAAAGGATTGGCGATGCCCCACACGATCAGACCATTACAGCCGCTTGAGCACTGACCGCCCCCAAAGTTGATGTTGAAGCTGTTCACAAAAAGCACTTCCTGCAGCTTGTCGCCGCGTCCCGTGATATTGGCGGGTTGAAGCGTATCCACGAGTGGACCGTCGGTAAAGCCGTGCCAGATCGTGAAACCAAAGCCTGCTCCGTTGTAAACAGGATCTTTGGGGATCAGGAACAGGAAGTTGTTAATCAGATTGGCACAAGGCGTGTCGAACTCATTGATTCCGACATAAAATCCGCCTTTGGTCACACCAGCGGTCCAATTGGTGGCATCGTGGCCGAGTGTGGGATAGTCCGGACACTCGCCGGTGTTGCCAATCTGAAAAGCCGGGCTGTAGGTGAACCAGCCGCGTCTGGGATCGTGAGTCTGGCTGGCAGCGATCAAAAGCGATCCGACGTTGTCCGATCCGAAGAGGTCACTTTCCAACAGCATGACGAGCAAGAATCGATGGTTGACCCAGTCATAGAAAATGCGCGGGTCGGTGGTGAAAGCCGACGGCGATAAACCGAAGAACGAGTTAATGCTCTTCGGATATCCCGCTTGCACATTACCGCGTTTGTCGAGAACGGTGATGGCGGTGTTCACGACTTGTACGACGAAATTCTCTCCTACCGCCAATGCCATGTCCGAAGGCGTGCAAAACGGACACGCAAACTCCTGGTTTAGTCCGGCAAAGCTGGCCGTCGCAAATGGGAAAGGCGTGTTGATGTTCTGGTGCACGCGAGGACCGGGTCTGTTGTTCAGACCGTTCGCCGTACCCTTGCTGATGATTTCAGCCTGGAGTTTACGGGCGCGATACTGTTCATCCGTTAGGCCGTTACGAGGACGAAGTGGTGCTGGATGAAGCGCCAGTTCCCCAGGCGTGGCTTGAGGAATGTCGTCGAGCACGACAGGACGAGCTGCCCCGACATCCACTCTTGGGCCACGAATGGCCTGCGGCGTTCCCGTTCCGCTGGGAACCTGATCGGCTGCCGCCCACGTCAAAGGGACGGTGGTGAGAGAGACTAGGGCAACAAGAGTGATCGCTTTGCGTGCGTTCGCTCGTGCCCACCGGTAAAGAGGTCGTTCTTGGCTTCTAATGACTGACATAAGTCTTTTTCTCCTTGATTTCGCCAATTTTTAGTGGGCCTAGTTGGAAGCAGGCACCTGACGATTACCCTGATTAGTTGGCCTTGGCTTTGTCGTGCCAAGGGTAAGCTCAGGCATTCGTGCAGACTCAAGCCCCTTGCGGTGAGCCACAATGCGGTAATCGAACTGGACGTTGGAGTTCCCTTGGTGGAGTTCACGGACTTCGAACGAAGTGGCTGTCCGATTCGCGACATAGAGGCCATCGCACTCACCCGCAGGCGTCAAGAACACTTTGTAGTCAGCCTTGCCGCCGATGGTTTTGGCAAAACGCGGCTCGAGGTTGACGGTAACGACACCGAGATTCAGCGCGCCGGAACCGAAGTCTTCAATCCAGTTCTCGGGCGACTGCACGCTGTATGTTCCATATCTCTGCTTGGCGCCTGCCTTGACGGCGGCACCTAGCGTACCGGTGCAGAACAGATTGCCTGACACATCCACCGAGCATTCTCCGCCGAAGGATGGTCCAAGGACATCGAGAGCCAGGTCGCTCGCGCTGGTGAAATCGTTGTTGGTGAGGGACAAAGTAGGATGGTCGGGGTCGGAACTGGTGTTGGATGCGATAATCGCGTCCCCGGCACCGGCGTTAGAAACCTCCACTTCCCATTCCGGTTCGTTGCCATCAAAGTCCGAAAATCCGGAAAAGAAGTTGGTGCCAGCGAGAGTCGGCACTACTGAAGTGTCGACCTTCAGCGTTGGAGTCTGTCCGCCAGTTGAGGTGATGCCGCTTCCGGCAGCGATGCTCAGTACGCCGGTGTTTTTCAGCGTGACGCTGCTGCCCAACGCGACTGTTCCGCCACCGCTCAATCCTGATCCCGCAGTAACAGTCAACGACGGATGTTGCAGCATTGCATTGGTGACACCGCCCGTAGCAATCGCCATGTTCAGCGTGCCGCTGGTGCCGCCACCGGTGAGTCCGCTCCCTGATGCCGTGGTAATCCCCGTGATGGTGCCTGTGCCGGCATTGGAGCAATTCCACACTGTGCCGCTGAACTGCAGAATCTGTTTGGCAGCACAAGTCTTTAGGCCAATCGTGGAGGTACCACCCAGCGTCATGATGCCGGGCGCGGTAATCCCGCCGGCGGCATTCGCGTTTAGAGTGATCTTCGAATTCTGCAGCATGGCATTGGTGACTCCAGCTGCAGCGACTTTTAAGCTCAGCGTCCCGGAAGTACCACCGCCAGCGAGGCCGCTGCCCGCCGCTGTCGTGATACCGGTGATCGTTCCGGTTCCGGGGAACTTCTGACCGGAAATGAATGTGACCAGTCCAGTACTGCTAACCTTGAAGGCCGTTCCACTGACCGCCAATGTGTTGTCGGTGCTCTTTGGGAATAGAGTCAATGTGTCCCGCACATCACCTTTGCCGTTCACGTCAAGTGTCGCGGCGGGTGTGGTCGTGTTGATGCCGATGGTGCCGGTCTTCTGGAACATCACCGAATTGATGATGTCGCTCGCGGTATCCCACATCGGAATTCTACCCACCGTTCCTACGCCGGTGACGGGAGGATTGGGCGAGATGGTCCCAGAGGCTGTAGAGACGGGTTTGTCGCCGTTGGCGGTTTCCTGAGCGTACAGTGGGGGGTAACTGCAGATCAGGAGCAGAATGGCACCTACTCGAATACTGAATCGATCCATACGTCCTCCTTGAAAGTTACTTCAGCTAGTGCGGAGAGCCGTCTCGGTTCTCCGCGAACTGTTTTAGGAAAAAAGGGGCAGGTCCCAAATAAGCGCGTTGCTCGACGGCCCCCGCTTTCTGGGACCCGAATCTCGAAGCCGCTGTCCGATAGCGCTCAGCAGCGACTGCGCATTTCACTTCGCCTGTAAAAACAGCTTGTAAAGCCTTGGGGAACCTGGCGCACGAGTAGTCCGGGGGCAACTTGCAAACCCACCGTGTCGATCTTTGGAATTGAACATCGCAGACTGCCCGAGCCCTGCGCCAGAGGCTCGGTCAGACCTATCTGAATCAAAAAGACTGCAGAAGCCAGAACGTAGCGATGATTAAAACGCCGGTTTACATACGTCGGTCGGGCCTCGACTTTGCTGAATTCGCATATACAGGCTCACGTTCTCTTGCAGCGCAGACACTCGCACCACAAGCGACGATGTCATCTGGCAACTACACGACAACTTTTAGAGGGAAATTGAATTCGTTTGACGCAGCGTGGCTCGCTGTCGAAGCGGGGGATCCTTCGAGACGAATTCTTCGCTCGCGGACGTTATCCCATGCCGCTGCAGAAGTCAATAAAAAAGTAGATTCTCAAACTGTCAAAGTTCAATCGTGCTGTGCTGATGAGAGCAGTCGCGCGATAAGTTCGGAATTAACGATTGATCCAATGAAAGGAATCCAGCTTCTCCAGATTTTCGAGTGCCACCGCACCGCGCCACTCTTTTTCTGCGAGTTTCCAGGCGACAGGGTCGGTCTTTTCCCACGACCACGTAAGCTTCCACCCACCGTCGGGCTGCTGAGTAGAGATGATGTAGTTGAGGTTCGCGGGAATGGTATCTTTCAGCGCCGCATAAAACGGCGAATCGGGCGTATGAATGAATGTCAACGGCTGCACGGTGTAGCCGGTCCATTTTTGTGGATCGCGCTCGACAGCAGCCGCGAGTACTCGGTTAAGCTTCGCGACTGCCTCGCGGCTTCTGGCAGGCGGGAGGAATTGGACAAGCGTCGTCAGCGCTTCAATGTCGGGCATCGGCACGCGTGTGGATGAGGCCGCCAAGTACTTGAGGGACGACTGCGTGATCCGCTCCAAGAACCCCGGTGGAAGCAGAGTTGAATATGCCTGCAGGTAACCAGCGAGCGCAGCGGTGGGGAAGACCTGGCTCTCGACTTCGCACTTAGCGGTGTCCTGGTGAACATCCCACCACGGAGCGTGGGGCACAGCATTTGCCTCAATCGGAAGAGCGTGCCAGTACCCTTTTTTGTCGTCGAAAGTCGAGAGTAAGTAGTGGATTGCGGCTTTCACATGTGCGTCGTCCGTTGGGGTTTTGACCTCATTTAAGATCCGCAAACCGATCATGGTTCCCATGGGAGACGATCCGTTCCAGCGCGTGTCGCCGTCGAGATCAGAGGAAAATCCGCCGTCCGCATTTTGATACTTCGCCAACTCGACGATCACCGCATGGCTACTCCCGTGCTCGAAATGAAACGCGAAGAGCGCTCGGTCCAGTGACCTGCCAGTCTTGTTGATAAATGCACCGGCTTTTGCAAATGCCTCGACGCTCATGATTGCCGGTTGTTGAGCTACAGCCGTTGGTGCCATCGCAAGAAGGATTAGTACGGTCCTGAGCAGGACGCAGAAAAGAGTCCGTTCGTTCAACAAGGTCACCTCTCTTATCCGATAAGTGTAGTCAGATTAAAGGAGATGTATTGAACGTTTCGGACATCCTCAAGACGCGCCCGCGGGAATTGAACCGCGGGCCTACGTCCTGTTGGCATTTCGTAAGGAAACAGCTTGGAGGGTTTGAGTGGTGCTGAAGTAGTCTGGCAGGACTCTTTTCAGCGAACGCGCAGCTGGGAACTTGTTTAATTGACTAGCGCCGATCCCAAGCCAGCGGCGGAGCGCTCGAGAATTTTCTTCGCAGCATTCTGCGACGATCCCATTTCGCGCTGAAGCCTCGCCTCGTCGTAAAGATCGTTGTGGCACTCGTGAAATGCTCTCACGGCGATTTCTTGCGCATCTCGACAGCCTGTAAGGCGAAGGCTATCGTTCAAGGAAGTGACCACAGCGTGCTCATTCGTTTCCAGCAGTTCGGCGATCTGCCAAGTCTCCAATCCCAACGACACCAAAACGACAGTCCGAAATTGCATGGAACTCAGAGTTTCCTGCAGCGTGGTCCAGCGACAATCCATGAAAAATCCTCCCGCTAATCACTGTAGACGGGGAGGCAGGAAACGTCGTTGCGGAACCACAAAGCTCTGATAATCAATGGATTAAATGTAAGGTATCAAGTATTAATATAAGGTCTACGGCCGATACCGCAAATCCATCCTTTGCTGGATTCCTCAATAATTTGAACGTCTTTGTAGCCGGCATTTGTGAAAACCGCCCTATGCTCGTTGACACTGAGCAACTTCAAACCAGAAAGCGGGAGGACGTTCTCGGCGAGTTGGGCCGTCTTCGTTGTTGCTCCCTTGTATATTTCCGCAATAACGACCAGCGTCCCGCCCGGTTTGAGCACTCTTAAGATTTCGCACATGTCCGTTGGCAAATCGGGCCACCAGAAGTGCGTTTCCACCGCCGTCACCAAGTCGAACGTCCCATCAGCGAACCGCAACTGAGACACGGACCCCTCACGGACCTCGACCCGGCCCATCCTGATCCATTGCCGATTTACTTTCTGCGCCATGGCTACACTCGCGGCCGAGTAATCCAGACCATAGACCTTTCCTCGAATGGCGATGGCGGCCAGTTTATTTACGGTGCGGCCTCCGCCGCAGCCAATGTCGAGAATGATGTCAGCCTCTCGAATCGGGACTTTCGATAGACCCCAATCCGTGACCTTCGAATGCCGCGAGTTCATGTTCCACAAAACAAATCGGCCCAGCCATCCGGTTGGCTTCTTGCATTGATCGAGATATGAGGCGGCTTTAGTGGTCACGGGATTCGCTCAGGTAGACGACTCGTGTTGAAACTATCGAAGAATACCGCAAACAGGAAATGGACAGCGTCGTTTTGGGAGAGGCAGTATCGGTCGGTCGACAGTTTTCGCGGGCGTGCTCTTGGCGGACAGGAGTGTCCGCCCTACATGATCACTTTGCGGCTACTGCTTTCTTCGGGAACATCTCGCCGATGCGGCGGATTTGAGCACCGACTCCTTTCAGCTTTTCTTCGATATGCTCGTAGCCGCGGTCGATGTGATAGACACGATCGATGATCGTTTCTCCGTCGGCGACCAGCGCGGCCAGGACGAGTGAAGCAGAGGCTCGCAGATCGCTGGCCAAAACTGCGGCGGCGCTGAGCGGTGACTTGCCACGGACAATGGCGCGGCGTCCGTCGATCTTGATATTGGCACCCATGCGCACCAGTTCAAGCGCGTGCATGAATCGATTTTCAAAGATATTTTCCGTGATAAACGAGGTGCCTTCCGCTTGCGTGGCAAGTGCCATGTATTGCGCCTGGCAGTCTGTGGGAAAGCCGGGGTGCTCTTCGGTACTCATGTCAGCGCCGGTGAGCGGATTGTCGCCCATAACGCGGACCGCATCGGCCGAAGCTTTGGTTTTGACGCCAGCTTCTTTCAGCTTGCTGAGGAGTGCGTCGAGGTGAGAGGGATCGCAACCGGCGACGTTGAGGTCGCCGCCCGTCATCGCTCCGGCGATGATGAATGTTCCCGCTTCGATGCGGTCGGGAATGATGCGGTGCTTCGCGCCTTTCAGCCCGCTCACGCCTTTTACGCGAATCGTCGGAGAGCCCGCGCCTTCGATATTAGCTCCCATTTTGTTGAGCAGTTCGGCAAGGTCGGCGACCTCCGGTTCGCGTGCACAGTTCTGGAGAATGGTTTCGCCTTCAGCCAAGGTGGCGGCCATGAGCAGGTCTTCCGTTCCGGTTACCGTGATCTTGTCGAAGACAATCTCAGCCCCCTTGAGGCGAGTGGCTGAGGCTTCGATGTAGCCGTGCTCCTGTGTGATCTTGGCTCCGAGCCTTTCCAGACCTTTGATATGGAGGTCAATGGGACGAGCTCCGATAGCGCATCCACCGGGAAGGGAAACACGAGCGCGTCCGCAACGGGCGACGAGCGGCCCGAGCACAAGCGTGGAGGCACGCATCGTCTTGACCAGTTCGTAAGAAGCCTCGGGAGTCGCGAGATTTTCGCAGTGGATGGTCGTGCGATGGTGGGCACGTCCGTAGCCGAGCTCGACTTCGGCGCCCATCGCGGCGAGCAGATTGCGCGTGGTCTGAATGTCGCGAACCTGCGGGATGTTTTCGAGGATGACAGGCTGGTCGGTGAGCAGAGCTGCAGCCATGCAGGGCAGGGCGGCATTCTTCGCGCCGCTGACGCGAACCGTGCCGAGCAGCGGCTCTCCGCCGCGAATAACGAATTTATCCATGGATGAATCCTAAAGATGAATCCTAAAAAGGATTGTAATGGCGTTTGCATTAGGAATGGTTGACTGGTCCGGAACGGGAGGACAGGGACCTCTGCGAAGATCAACGAAGAGACACGAAGTTTCAGTGGCTATGACTTCGCCAAGGCGATCGCTTCACGCACGTGGCCTTTGGTTTTCTTCAGCGCCGCCGCAGCCTTGGATCGATTCACGCCTGCCGCCAGCATCACGACCGCCACCGGAGTGCGGTTGCCGCTTTCCTTGAGGGCCTGCGCCGCGACTGCGTGCTCCTTGCCGGTGGCCTGCTCGACGATGCGGGTCGCGCGCTGCACCAATTTTTCGTTCTTGGTCCACACATTCACCATCAGGTTGCCGTAGACATATCCGAGCCGGGTCATGGCTCCGGTCGAGATCATGTTCAGGACCATCTTGTGGGCCGTGCCCGCCTTCATGCGTGAGGAGCCGGCAACGACCTCTGGCCCGACTTCGGTAACGATCGCGAAGTCCGCGACGCGCTCCAGCGGAGAGTTGCGATTGCAGGTTAAGGCAATCGTGTGAGCTTTACGGCTGCTGGCGTATTCGACGGCAGCGATAGTGAATGGCGTACGTCCGCTGGTGGCGATGCCGAGGACAATATCGTGCCGCGTGGGTTTACGCTTTTTTATTTCTTGGATGGCGAGTTTGGTGTCGTCTTCGCTCGCCTCGGTGGATGCGCCAAGTGCTCTGGGCCCCCCGGCCATGATGTACTGCACGGTGCGCGGACTGGTGTTAAAGGTGGGAGGAATTTCAGAGGCGTCTAGCGCACCGAGGCGTCCGCTGGTGCCGGCACCGACGTAGATAAGGCGTCCTCCGTGAGCGAGTCCCTGGGCGACGACGTCGATCGCGCGGGCAATCTGTGGCAGAGCATTTCGCACGGCGGTCGCGACTGTCGCATCTTCGTCGTTCATGAGGCGGGCAATGTCGAGCGACGACATTTGATCGAGATTCGAAGCGGCAGAAAGAATCTGTTCGGTGGGAAGTTGCCTGAGGTCC
>DATFQQ010000219.1:0-13854 GCA_035264195.1 Candidatus Sulfotelmatobacter sp.
TGATGCTGGTGTGGGCCGGAATCATGGAAGCGTTCTTCTCGCAGCATCACGCGCCCGTTCTGCCGTATGGGTTCAAAGTCGCGATCGCCGTGGCAGAACTTGTGTTGCTGACGCTCTATCTGTTACTAACCGGACGAAGAAGGATCAGCGCGGGATTGCTGTCCAGTGTTCCAGGGGAGAAATAATGATAGATGCTCAGCCAGCCCGCGCGTCGACATCCGTCGAACTGACCATTGCGACCCCGGAGGGTGTACTCTTTCGGCTGCCGTTGGCGGGTCCCGCATCGCGGCTTTGCGCCATGTTGCTTGATATCGTAATCGTGCTAGGGACTGTTAATGGCGTCGGCTTGTTGGTTTATTGGATCTTCGCCAAGGCGCCGGGATTCGGCGTTATGGTGATCACGCTCGCGCAATTCGCGATCGGATTTGCCTATAGTGCATTGCTGGAAGGTCTTTGGAACGGGCAGACAATTGGGAAGCGCCTGTTCCATTTGCGTGTGATTGACCAGACGGGACTGCCGCTACGGATTGAACAGGCGTGGGTACGAAATCTGATGCGCGTTTTTGACGCCCTGCCGTTCGCCTATCTGGCTGGAGGGATTTCGGTACTCAGTAGTCCGCTGACGCAACGCTTCGGCGACCGCGTGGCGGGCACACTTGTTGTCCGTGAGGCACCACTTGCCTTGCCCGCGGAGCAATTCTGGACGAGGCAAAAATACAATTCTTTCATGGAGTATCCCACAATCGCCATTCATCTTCGCCGAACGGCGACGCCAGAACTGGCCAGTCTGATACAAGATGCACTACGGCGCCGCAACGAACTGGCACCTTACGCGAGGCGCGAGATATACCGAGAACTGGCTACGTACTTGCAGATCGAAATTTCTCCATTTCCCGACGAATTAGTGGAGAGGCTTAGTGACGAACAGTATTTAATCAATGCTTCCGCGGTGCTCTTTGGAGATCAACGCCCGTTGCGCGGTCAGGGGGCGCAACTCTCGCCCAAGAACCCAATTCGCGGGTTGGGCGATTGAGTGGGCAGTTTAGGGACGAATCCATCCTTCGAGGTATGAGCATCTGGGGAGACGGTAACGGGTAACTCCTGACGAGAACCCATTCGTCCCAAGGAAACTGGATTCCGCACGACTGCGCGCGACATTCCTGATGAAAATTCGAAATCTTCGGTTTGAAAAGCTCGAGTTTGGGGGTGGGCTACTTCACCCAGAAACAGGCTGCCTCGGGGGTATTTTCGCAGTAGAGCACGTGCCATGACTTTGGCTTGTGCGCTTCCGTCCAGACGCTGCCGTGGATGAAGTATGGTTTTGCCCAGACTTCGCTGTCGATTGCGCGTGGTGCCAAAACTGTGACCTGAACAGCGGCTTCGGCGGGAGCGCCACGGCGGGGATCCATAATGTGCGAATATCGGTGTCCGCCCACACGGAATGATTTCTCGTAACTGCCTGAGGTAGAGAGAGACTCGTCTTTGAGGAACACTTTTGCCGCATTCTTCCGATGGTCCCAAGGGTCGGCAATACTAATAGGCCAACCCCGGGGTTCGTCCGGAGGGTTACCGAGTCCGAAAATACTGCTGCCGGATGCCGCGACGAGCGCATTGCGAAAACCATGCGCGCGGAGAATCTCGACCATACGATCGACGGTGTATCCCTTGCCCACTCCGCCGGGATCGATCTCCACTCCTGCGCGATCGAAGCGAACGGTTTGATGGCGTGCATCGAGTTGAACGTGCTGGTATCCGACGAGTTCGAGCGCGTCGCGGATCTCATCGGGAGATGGAACATGGCGAGTCCCCCCAAAAAAACCCCAGGCTCGCATGAGCGGGCCGACGGTGAGATCGAAGATTCCTTCGCTGGCGCGGCTATATGCAAGGCAATCGGAGAGGAGTTGGAAGAGTTCCGGCGACACTTTGACCGGATGCGCTGCCGCCTCGCGATTGACACGACTCCACTCGCTCGCGCGCTTGTAATTTGAGAGCAGTTCATCCAGACGATGCGCTTCATCAAATGCGGCGTCGATCGCCTGGTTCATCGATGCCTGATCGGAGCCATAGAGAATGACGGAGAACGTTGCGCCCATGGCGTCCGTGTTTCTCTCCACTCGCTGCGCTCCGGCTGGCGTGACCAGCAGGAGCGCTGCGAAAAGAGCGAGAGACAGGCGCATCAAGATTGAGCCTTCGGCATCTGATTCTTCCAGAAGGCTTCGTACTCGAACATAGCCTCCTTAATGGGCACGCCACGGACTTCGATCTTCGTCAGATCGGCGGAACCGATTCCAGCGGCCTCGGCAAGAAGCGCCATGTTGTCGGCGTACTGGAACGATTCATCGGTGGGCGTTAACTGATCCGGAGGATGATCCTTGGGATTCTTGTACACGCGATATGGAGCCTCGTGCCGGCCCGCGCGAGGGTTATAACCCATACAGGCCGCAGCAACGGCGTCGGTGTTCACGCAGTTCTTGCCGACGATGAGAATTCCCGGATGAACAGGCTTGGAACCCAGAACCCACGGGCCCTCACCACCAACCATCGAGACGATGCCGTCGGCAATGGCGAGATCCACCGGGCGAGCACCGAGAATATCGACGAGAACTCGAGGAAGCCGCCATCCTTCGTAGCGGGTTGTTTTCGGATCGAGTTCGACGGGAGCACCGGAGGGCGATTGCTTATACCCGTAATGAAAGACCTGTTCTCGGTTTTCGTAGATGCCGAGTGGCGTGATGCCGAACAGGTTTTTGATGCAGATGGTAAGGCCCATTTCTTCGTGGTTCTTCATCTTGCCCATGCTGACAAAGAAATCGCAGTCCTCATAGGAGTGGTTCATCTGGAAAGCCGGGAAGACGTACGGTGCGCTCTTCACTCTCAGCAGGGAGAACTGCTTGGGCCCGGGCTTGTCGGTATCTTCGAACTCGACAATCGGCGCAGCATTGCGGATGGCGTTGACGTCCCATCCGCCCTGAAGCAGTTTGTCTTCGAGCTTGTAGCCGCGTTTGCGGCTCTCGCAGCCTTCCAAAATGCGGACGCGCTTGGCGCCCAGTGCGCCGAATGCGGCGACTGCAGAGCCTACGACACGCGGATGCACCCAGTGCGTGTCGCCCGAAGTGTATCCGGGGAAACGGCCATCCCCCGTAAGATTGACCTTGATGCCGACGGTTTTTCCTTTGACATGGTTGTCGATCCCGCCGATCTGGTCAAACATCTTGCGGAATTGCGCGGTCAAGTCTTCATCGTAGTTGTGGACTTTGGCGACGGACACTGGTTCTGCCGGAGCCGCCGTTACACTTCGTGCGTCTTCTGTGGAGCGAACTGGAGTCGGTCGCGCTGCGGCATTGGGAACCGCCATTGCACCTGCAGCGAGACCAGACATTGCCAGCCAATCGCGCCGCGTCAGCCCTTTACACATGGTGTTGCCTCCTTTATTCGATCGAAACGGCTGCCCATAACGAAAGCTTTGGAATCGTAATTTCGGTTCGCCCCTCGTTCGCTCGCAGGGCGAGATCGATCGCCGCCCCATCTGGAGTTTCCAAGCGAGCCGTGCGGAATCCTCCAGCGACACGAAGAGTGATGGCCTCAACCGGATGGTCGAAGTAGTTGACCAACTGCACCAGCAGCGGCTGTCCGGGAGCACCTCCAGTGGTCACGGTCATTACCGACGGCACGTTGAAGGGAACCACGCCGAGGTCGTCGTCCGAGAGAAGTTCCTTGAGGTCGTGCGCCACGGATTCGGGATCCGGATCTTTGTAGACAAACAAGCTGCCTTTGCCAGTAGGCAGTTCGGCGTATGGCTCGGTCTTCGGAGCGTTGCCCCAGCTTGGCCCGGCGATCACGACTCCGCCGTTCTCGGCAAACTCCTGGAGCACTTTGTGTTCCGCCACGGACGGCGGGTCGAGTTCGGTGGCCACGATAGCGCGGAATTTCGCGAGCGCAGGCGCGCCGAGTTCGGAACGCAACACAATGCGATACGGCATCTGACGCCGCGCCGCGAGCCTCAGGTACTCGTCGGCGAGATCGGCTTGTGTGCTCGCTGGGTCGAGGACAATGCCAACATTTCCATAGGGTGAAAGTGTGCGCCATGCGGAGTGACTCTCGGCAAATTTCAAGCAGGCTGAAAGATGGTGCCACGTTTCGAGTGCGGAAGCGTCGCGGGCACGCAGCTTGGAGCGAACCGTATCGTCGAGAGCGATGATCCAACGGCCTCCGGCTGCGGCCGCATCGGCTACGGCACGCGCGTAATCCATGGCCGATGCATTCTCGAGCCGGCTGCTGATCCACACCGGACGACTCGGCGATGAGACGGCGAACGAGCGCACGAGCCAGATGTTCGACTCGATCCAGGGCTGGCTTGAGGGTGCGCCGCGAATGCCCATTTCGGAGAGATTGCGACCGCTGGGAGCAACGCCGGTGACAGCGGTGATTGGTGCAGGCCTCGATCGTGCCGACGAAGCGTCGTTCGAGATCTCGATAACCAACATGGAGCCAGCTGCCTTGCGCAGGGCAGCAGGAAATTCCTGAGTGAAGTCGCCATCAAGCACCAGCCCATCGAGAGAGGCTTGCGTAGCGGCTGCGGCGATTTTCGATGCATCGCCTTCCGCGTAGACCAATCCCAGCACCGCCAAGCCTCGCTTGTGTGCCGCCTCCGTATAGACCTTCACGAGTTGCTGCTGCGTTGTCTCGACACTTGCATCGACGGACGCACTCCAGCTAACCAACAGGCAGTTCACGGACGAGTCTTCGAGAAGGTCGAGCGTGACGGGTTCGTACCATCGCGCCAGGGCATCGCGGCCAGCGGCATCGGCAGGGAGCGTTTTCGCGTGAGTTCTCCATGCGAGTTCCAACGGGCCACCGGTCCAGCGAATCGGAATCCATGCCTCCGGAGGCACGGAGGCGGAAGCACCGAGCGTGCACGACAGCAGGAAGAGCCCCGTCACATAAGAAAGACGGGAGATGGCGCGTCTAGATGAAGAGATTGAAGCTAAGGCTAAGGCGACATCGAAAACATGGTCGGCCCAAGATCTTAGACGGGTCCAACTCCTACACGCTAGGGTGACAACTATGCGGGTCGCAACCGATTCGCCGTAGATGGCAGAGTCCGACCGCGGCAAGGTGTTCTCCTTGAAGACCAATCCTCAGACACATCATCTCTACGCGACCGTCTCCGAAGAATCTGTGATTGGAATCACGACTGCGCCTATCATTTTGTGCGCACGCTCTCCCCATGTTCTCAAGAACATCCTCAATGCGTGGATGCCCATCATACGCAGTGAACACGTGCGGCGCTGAGGCGATATGGTTGGGATGCACAAAGGGCAAATTCTGGCGTGTGCGCTCGCGGCTAAGGCAGTGAGACGCATGCTTCCAAACGGGTCAGCAGTTGCGGAGGCATCCAAGACCATACAGGGGCGACCGAAAAGCCCTGTGGAGATAACGGATTAGCTCGTCAGACAATGCGTCACACATGAAAGCTCGACCCATCTGCACAAAAGTCGAAAGGAAATCCTGAGAAATTGGGCTGGATTTGGAGTTGCAGGGCAAACCGTGAGATTGGCTCGACCCATTGCAACCAAAAGAGGCTTTTGGTTGCGGGGGGATTTGAACCCCGCGACGCCCATTCCACATTCAGTCTGCGATGCCTTACGCGAGACAGTTCCTTCAGGGAGCGATCTTGAAAACCGTTCCGCAACCTACTATGGGAGGTCTTCCATAGGAGCAGATCGGATTGCCGCCGTTCGATGTCGTCCCATAGAGATTCCCAGCGGAGTCCCGGACCAGGCTCGCATTAGGAGTAGCGCCGTCCGTCTGGTCGAAGGCATGCAGAATCGTCAACTTGCTGGCGATTCCGATCTTATAGACCGTTCCGCAGCCCGGCGCGAGTAATGAGTTATCGCCGCACAACGCATTCCCACCGTAGACAGTCACTCCATAAGCGTTTCCCGCTGGGTCGGCAATCAGCCCGCCGACGGGACTCGCGCCGTCGGGCGCTCCAGTGAACGTGTGCAACACGGTCAGTTTGCCGGAAGTGTCCAACTTGAAAATCGTACCGCAGCCGAAGTTCATCGGATCGCAGGCTATCGCTCCGTAGGCGGCAGTGCCGTAGAGATTGCCGGCAGAATCAAGCAGGAGCTTGCCCTCGGGGTTCGCTCCATCGACGCCACCAGTGAAGTTGTACAAGACGGTCATCTTGCCAGATGGGGAAATCCTGAAGATGGTGCCGCATCCTCCGCCCGCTCCGAGACCCGAACAGTTGCTTCCACCGAAGAAAGTCGTGCCGTAGACATTCCCGCCAGAATCCAACGCAAGGCCCGCGTCCGGGTACGAACCATCTCCGGGTCCTCCAACGAATCGGTGAAGAATGGTTTCTTGTCCGGAGGGAGAAATCTTGAACACAACTCCACAAAAGCAGATGAAAGGGTCCGTGCCGCCATTCTCGGTCGTTCCATACAGATTCCCGGCGGCATCGCTCACAAGAGTGGCCAGATAAGGATATCTGCCGTCAGGACGATCAAGAAAGTTGTGGATGATCGTTACGGTTCCGGTCTGATCCACCTTGTAGACCGTTCCATCGTATGCGGAGCCCCCGAAATAGGTCGTCCCGTAGGCAGTTCCGCTCGGTGTAGGCAGAAGTCCCGAGTAGGGCTCTTTGCCGTCTGGGTTGTCGGTAAAAGCATGAAGAATGCTTCCCACTCCATTCTTAGTAACCTTGAATATCGTGCCGCAGCCGCCCGAACCATTGGTTTTGTCACAGGCGTATTTCCCACCCGAAACCGTTGTGCCGTACAAATTTCCTGCACGATCAAGGATCAAAGCGCCATTCGGCCCCGCTCCATCGGGAGCCCCGCCGAACGCATAGAGGGTACTGAAAGTTTGCGCTGATGCAAATGGTGCGAAGAAGGTTAGAGCTATCAATGTCGGCACGAGCGTTCGCGCTCGCAACTTTGTTCTTGATCTGAATTTCCTCTTTTGCGCCCCGTGGGACATGCGGCCTCCTCGATTCGATCCCGGGTTTGGCCTCGAAATGGCACGTATTTATATATCGTCTTTCCGCCTTTGGCAATGCGTGCCAGCATGAAGATGCTGTCGCTAACAGGCCTTTACACCTGACCGTTGGTTAATGAGCGATATCCCGATTTTTCGCCAATTGACCGCCAGCTTCATAGCTTCCGCGTAGCCGACAATCGCGGAAACATGTCGGGTCCATATTTTTCCGTAGTTTCTCCGACATCTCGAATCGACGGAAAATAAGGAGGGCCGTGTTCCCCCCCGGAGACAGCCCTCCGTTTCCCACTGCTTACTGTTTACGGAGCGCCACTCCCGCCAAGTAGTTCCCAGGAACGGCCTGTGGTGCCATCGTGAAGGCTTGTGGGCCCGCCTTTACAACCTGAATGTCGAAGCCAAACCCACAGCCTGAGCCACAGCCGAGAGCAATAAATCCGCTGCCGTCAGCGTTGAACTGCTGAATCTGCGCACTCTGGCCGGAAAGGTTGATGTCTCCGCACCCTGCGGTGTGCTGCGTAGCAGAGGTCTGCGTCCCATTGCCAGTTGCGTCGAGCGTGAACGTGGTCTCCAGTGTGGTCGTCCCGCATCCGGTCACTCCAGACAGTGCCGCGACCCAAGTGCCTTTCATCTGGCTGATGCTGAATGGAGCATTTGTTTTCGATGCCTCTTGAGCTGTGCTGAGGATCACCGCCGCCAGCGTGACGATTAGCATTGCTGCGGCTCCAGTTGCAACTCTCTTGGTACTTTGCTTCATAACTTTCCTCCTAGTTTTGGATTTCATCTCGCCAGCCACAGAGGGGAAGGAAGTTGGGCGCTGGCTTGCCGGGACGGCCATGCCGCCCTACTGGATAAAACGTAAAATCCTGAAAACTTGGCTCACCATAGAAAAGATTCATTTCTTTGATCCGAAATCAGCGTAAAGCTTAAGAAAGACAAGATGCTTGGAGCATTGACTTTCGCGCCGATCCGGGGTACTTTCTACGCCACATCGGTTGCTATTGGGGGAGGGGCGTGGCACCGACGTCGCCGGACATTGTTTCGGAGCTACTCGTGCGATGGAACGCGGGAGACGTTTCCGCGAGAGAAGCCCTCGTTCCATTCGTTTACGACGAATTGCGGCGGATCGCTCGCCGCTGTCTTGCGGGTCAAGGACGCGATCACACCCTCCAACCAACCGCCTTGGTACATGAGGCGTATCTGCGTTTCGCCCGCCGCGATGCTGCGAACTATCGTGACCGGGTTCATTTCTTTGCGCTGGCGGCCCAGATCATGCGCCAGATTCTCATTGACCATGCCCGGAAGTCTGCTTCCGCGAAACGGGGAGCGAATGCCGTCACGCTCTCGCTGGACGAAGCGTTAGACCGTCCCGCCGAGGGTCCGAAACAGACCACCCTCGATCTGATCGCGTTAGATAACGCCATGAATCAATTGGCAAAGCTCGACGCGCGACAGTGCCGGATTGTGGAATTACGTTTTTTCGGGGGTCTCTCCATCGACGAAGCTGCGGAAATCGTTGAGATCTCACCTGCCACCGCGAAACGCGAGTGGGCCACCGCGCGCGTGTGGCTACACCGGATGATGAGTGAATCCGCCACAGTATGAATCCTGAACGCTGGCAAAAGGTGAAGGATGTGCTAGCGGAAGCGATGGAAGTAAACCCTGTCGACCGCGAAGCGTGTTTGGACAGACGATGTGCTGGGGATGCTTCTCTTCGCCGGGAAGTTCAGATCTTACTTGATCACGAAAGCGGTGCCGGTTCGCGCTTCCTGAACGAAACTGCTCTTTCGGAAGTCAGTGTGACTCTGCTCGCGGCTGAACAAGCACCCGTCATTGGCCGCCAGTTCGGAGCCTACAAAACGGTCAAGCAGATCGGCCTTGGAGGTATGGGCGAGGTTTATCGTGCGTACCGCGCCGACGATGAATATCGAAAAGAAGTCGCGCTGAAAGTGGTGCGGGGCGGCCAAGATTCAGAGTTTGTGGTTACTCGATTCAAGAAAGAACGGCAGATCCTGGCCGGTCTGGAACATCCCAACATCGCCCGGCTGCTCGATGGAGGCACATCCGAAGACGACACGCCGTACCTGGTGATGGAACTGGTCGATGGTCAGCCGATCACCGATTATTGCGACTCGAATGCGCTTTCCACTCATGACAGACTGAAGATCTTTATGGAAGTTTGTACCGCTGTGCAGTACGCGCATCAGCGGTTGATCATTCATCGCGACATCAAGCCCAGCAATATTCTTGTGACACGGGATGGCACGCCCAAGCTCCTGGATTTCGGCATAGCGAAGATTCTCGACACAGACGCTGGGTCCGCGAAGCCGGACCAAACGTTGACCATATTCCGGGCACTTACTCCTCAGTATGCAAGTCCAGAACAGGTAACGGGTGAGGCGATCACGACTGCAAGCGACGTTTATTCACTTGGCGCCGTCTTGTACGAGTTGCTGGCGGGAACAAGCCCGTATCCGAACACTACGAATTATCAAGACGCCGCGCGCATGGTCTGCGAATTCGAACCGTGCAAGCCCAGCACAGTCCCGCGGCTGAACGGAAAATCGACACTCGAATTGAAGTCCGGATTTTCAGCGAAGACGCTCAGCTTCGCGTCCGATCGACGCCGGAATGACTTGAAGGGCGACTTGGACAACATCGTCCTGATGGCGCTACGCAAGGAACCTCAGCGACGTTACGCCTCCGTTGAGCAGTTTGCAGAAGATATCCGAAGATACCTTGCAAACTTGCCGGTCATGGCCCGAAAGGATACAGCGAGTTACCGTGCTTCCAAGTTCGTCTTACGTCACAAAGTGGGCCTCGCGGCTGCGACAGCCGTCGTGCTTACCGTGGTAGCTGGATTTGTGATCACCGTACGCGAGGCGCGTATTGCGCAGCAACATTTCAACGATGTTCGCAGCCTCGCGAATTCGCTCATCTTCGACGTCCACGACTCGATCAAAGACCTCCCCGGTTCGACTCCGGCGAAAAAAATTATCGTGGATCGCGCACTTCGCTACCTGAATAACCTCGCCCAGCAGTCTGGGGGCGATGTTGGCCTGCAGAGGGAACTGGCGTCGGCGTATGAACGCCTCGGCTCGGTGCAAGGAGATTATTTGGAGAATAATCTCGGGGATGCTCAAGGCGCGCTTGAGAGTTACAAGAAGGCGCTGGAAATTCGCGAGCGGACCGACGCGGTCTCGAAAGACTGGAATGACCGTCTGGCGCTCGCGACCGGATATCGACTCGTAGCGCATCAACTGTGGGCCAACGGCGATCCCCGCGGTGCGAGGGAGCCGATCCAACGCGCGATTGCCATCTCCGAAGCGCTCAATCTGGCCCAGCCCGGCATCCGCAAGATTGTCGACGAAGTCGGTTTCGAGTACGAGGTATCTGGAAGAATCGGCTACCCCGGCGATCTCTCCGCCAAGCAGAAGATCCTCGCCGACTACCGCCGTGGCATGGACCTCGGCGAAATCGCCATCAAACTTGCGCCCGATGATATTCGCACTCTGCACAACTTAGCCATGGGTGCGGGCGACATCGGCAATATTCTAGAAGGTTTCGACGCGCGCGAGGCCCTCAAGTATTACCAGAGGGAAATGGAGATCGATTCTCAGATAACACAACGCTCCAACGATCTTCGCTATTGGCGCAGTCTAGCCATCGACTATGGATCGATCGCCAGTGTTTACGACGACCTCGGCGACTATTCGCGCGCGCTGGAGAATAACAAGAAAGACCTTGAAATTTATCAGAGTCTTCTAGCAAAGGACCCTAGTAATGCTCTACTGCGGCAGGGGCTTTCAATCACCTACATGAACACCGCGGCTTCGGCCGCGAGAGCGGGAGACATTTCAGTGGCTCTTGATGACTCCAGCCAGAGTCTGGAGATCATGCGAAAACTGGTGGCAAATGCTCCCGAAAAAGCATTTCAGCGCGGCATCTTTGCGGCGATGCTGGTTGTGCGTGGCACAATTCTGACGATCGCCAATCAGCCGGAGTCAGCGATTGCCGAGATTCAGCACGGCAGGTCGATTTATGAGTCCTTATACAAGGCGGGTGCCGGAGAACAGGTAAACGTGGCCGCAGCCGACGTGAAACTAGGAGAGGCTTGTTCCAAGGCAAGTCATGATGAGGTCGCGTCCGAATATTTTCGGCAAGCCCTGACCATCGCTGAACCCTTAATCCCCGCGAACCTCGACGCAATCTACGTCGCCGCAGACGCCCACTCCGGCCTTGGCGATCTCAGCGCCAGGAAAGCTCAGCGAGCAGGGCAATCTGCATCGCGCAGGTCGGACTGGGGTGAAGCACGCTCTCAATACCAAGAGAGCCTAAATGCCTGGCATCGGATTGAGCATCCTAACCACACGGCGCCAAATAGCTTCCAAGTTGGGGACCCCGCGATCGTCGCCAAACGGTTGAGGCTTGCCGAATCAACCTATTCGGCTAGTGCCAACTCCTCTACGCGCTTTGCAAAAGGTGGAGCTTCCGAACCTTAGAGCGTCAGGTTTCAAGTTGTCGGGGTTTTTGGTTGCGCGCACTGGGGGCTACCGCAGTGACGACCCGAACATCCACATCCTGAAGCGAGCCAAGCCGAGTCCGCCAAGCTCCGATATAGCACTCTTTAATCAGAAGAAAATATTTTTCCTGATGGTAGAAGATTGGTATTGCGATTTTTCACCAACGCGACTATCTCGCCACACACTACAGGACAGGCTATCGTTTCCCCATTTGAGAGGGGTACCACGCTTATGGTTAAATACCGCCCATCTTCGCATCGGGGTGTGCCATGAAGATTGGTTTTTCGTTACCCAACATCGGGCCCATCGGCACCGTAGAAGCGGTCACCAAGGTCGCACAACGCGCCGAGGCTCTCGGCTACAGCAGCTTATGGACGATCGAGCGCTTGCTTTATCCAGTAAAGCTACAAACCCCCTATCCCGGAACGCCCGACGGATCCTTACCGGAAGTCTACAGGCACACACTTGATCCACTGGACTCGCTCACTTACGTCGCAGCTCATACCAGAAAGATCAGGCTGGGCACCAGCGTCCTCGACATGCCCTACTACAACCCGGTGATGCTGGCACGCCGGTTGACAACGATCGATATCCTTTCCAATGGCCGACTGTGCGTTGGGCTGGGTCTGGGCTGGAATAAAGATGAGATGGACGCAACCGGTGCCGACATAACGAAGCGAGGGGCCTTGGCTGATGAATTTCTGCCATTGCTAAAAGCCATTTGGACCACGAATCCAGTTGAGTTTCACGGTAAATTTTTTAATGTGCCCAAGTCTTACATCGACGCCAAGCCCGTGCAGAAGCCGCATCCGCCGATTTACCTGGGCGCATTCGTCCCTGCTGCGCTCAAGCGCCTTGCAAGATTGGCCGACGGATGGAATCCGGTCTTCCTTCCCGTTCCCGCCATGGCGGAAATGTTCGGCAGCATCAAGCAAATGGCGAAGGAAGCGGGGCGCGATCCGTCCGCTATCTCCATGGTCGTTCATGCGGGCTTGGGGCTTACCGAACAACCATTAGGCAAGGACCGGGCGGTATTCTCCGGTTCACTTGAACAGATCAGTGACGATGTTAGGGCTTGCGCGAAAATTGGGGCGAGCGAAGTCTTCTTTGATCCGGCCTTTGCTCCCGGAGGCCAATCGCTTGACGGTTGGCTGTGTTTGCTGGAGCAACTGCGCGGAATGATGGATCTGTAGCTTGCATCAACTTGGTGTTGCTGACTCTACATCTTGCCCCATGCGACGACCCGCACCGGAGTAATGCGCAACACAGGAGCGTCCTCGTCCAGCATGCTCTCGTCGTACTGGGGATATTTCGCTCGCAAGCGCTGAATCGCCTGTTTACGCTCGGCCGGTGAAGAAACCAAGTCCGCTTCTCCGCGCACGAGCACGTACCACAGACGCGTCCAGTCTTCATCATATTGGTCGACGAGCAACGCAACATGAGGCGTCTGTTTGATGTTCTTCATCCGCGCTAACCGGGTCGGAGTTACTCGCTTCGGCTTGTGATCAATCGCGGAATAAAAGACCGAGCCATCCCAGACAAAGCAAATAGGAATTACGTGCGGCCTTCGATCTGCATCCTGCGTCGCCAGGCGTGCAATTCGCGCCACTTCAAGTCTTGCGTGAATTTCGGCCGAAATCAGCGGAGGTTTGTTGGCCATGGGAAGCGAATACTCATTAATTCTAGACTCCGGCGTCCTCGTAAGAACGTAAAATCAAATCAGGCCGAGTAGCAGTCGGCTTCATGCAAAGTCGTTTCATTGAAATGTCAGTTCTTCGGACCGAAGTGTCGCATTGCTATCTTGCAGATGCCCGCTGACGTCCTCGACAATTAGCAACTGAGAATATGGGTGGACAAAGGAAGGAAAATAGGAATGACGTGGCGCGAATTGAACGACCAGCTAAGAAAAGCCACAAAGGTTAAACCGATTCTGCAATTGTATAAAGCGGAGCGCAAGGGGAAGCGTCGCAGGCGGTGGCTGACTAGAATCTACTGCCGCTACAGCTGTCTTCGGCGCAAGAAAGAAATGAAAGCTGTTGCATCAGCTCAATCTTTTGTATGAAACGCTGAGCGACCCCAGCCTCTTACCGACCTTTGTCGGCAGTTAGATCGGCTGAAAACACGTTTCACTAGATGAAAGTCTGGTTGACATGCTTCCTGCAAGTGAGATAGACATCCCCGAAACGCACTAAAGCCACGTTGTCTTTTCGCCCACTCCTTAGGGAGTAATCAGTTTTCGAGGAGGTCCCCCATGTCCCGGCCGAATTCCCTGCTTATGTTCTTGATCTCGCTAGCCGTACTCTGCGTGCCACTTCACGCGCAAACAGTA
>DATFQQ010000220.1:0-2771 GCA_035264195.1 Candidatus Sulfotelmatobacter sp.
AAACGGGCGCTCCAGCCGATACGCGAAAGGCTGCCGCGAAGTTGAAGAGGATCGCGGCACTGGCCTCGACCCTGGCTCTCACGGTCGAGACTGCGCGGCGGTAGTGCCGGCTACTGACTGAAATTGAGGACCCGGCGCCAGTCGGGGACGGCTACGAAACATGGGGTAGGGTGTACCGTAGCGGGGCGTTTGCGGAACTTCCGACGATGGCAGTCTGCACGGTAGTGGCGATGTGCATCGGTGGGACGGCTAGAAGGAAGGAGAATTAAATGAGCGATGACCTGACTCGTGAACGTTGGGAGCGGATAGTTGCTGAACCGTTCGTTCCAGCGAACATCAGTGGGGCAACGACTCTCCACGTCTCTGCCGAGTATCGAGTAGCGGCGGCATTGGAGTACATTGCCGGTCAACTGGGTCAAATCAATATGAAGCTGTCGAAACTCCTGGGAGAGCGGAACTCCCGATAACTGGATTGTCTCGTCTATCTGATTGTGGCGTACTTCCAGAAGGCGTTCCTGAATATACGAGTGTGAGAGCAGTCTGGGTCGACGACTGGAGTGAAACCGTGCCCCGGAGATCAAAATCCGAAAAGGAGATCGTTGATCTGCTCCAACGATTCGATGCTATTTTGGCAATCGTCGGCAGATTGAATACTCCCAATGCTGATAAGTTCGTTGAAATCACAGACCGGAGCCTTAGACAGATTCGAGACCAGTTTCGGGTGTCCCCTCGGCCGGTTCCTCTGAGCAAAGTCTTGGAGGGGCTTCGTCAGGGTCTGCGGGAACTACCGCTTGTGCTGCAATCCATGTTGGCCGATACCTCACCATCTGACCGAGAGAAACTCTGGAGAGAAATAGATGAAGCTGCTTCAACGGATGAAACCCTGGCGAGGCCACGCCGACCGTGAGACGCCATGACGATGAGATCGCATGCCTTTGCTTTCGCAGTCTCAATAATGCCATCGGCCGGATACTGGTCCTTCACGTGTATGGCTTCGCAAGCCAACCCGTTTTTTGCTGCTGCCTCGCAGACACAGGGCTATCGCATTTGATTCAGCAGCTGTAGCATGAAGTCGTCGTTCCAGCCCGCTCGTTTGAGCTTCTCCGTCAGTGATCCTTTGCTCTTATCGAGCCGAGCGACGTCGAGCGCGCGGCGGCGGATGACCGCGATGTTTGCAGGCCCATTATCCTTGCGGTTGCGCGCTGCATCCTCGCCGAACGAGACATCGAGCTGCCAGTGCAGCCTATTCTCGATCGCCCAATGACCACGAGCCGTCTCCAGCAGCGCCTGCGGCGACAGTTTGCGCGACAGCACGAAGATGCGCACGTCGGTCTCGGTCTTATCGTCAATCACCCTCGTCGCGTCGATGCGCCCGAACGCCGTGAGGCCAGGAAACTCATGGTATTCTGCAAGTTCTTTGGCCTCGACGACGACGGCTACACGCGTTTCGGTGCGGCCATGCCCGCTGGTCTCGGTCTTGGCCATAGGGGGCTTCTTTTTCCCTTTCAGCTTGTCCGCTTCCGCCAGGCACGCACGCGCGTCCGACAGTAGAGATTCCTGATTGCCCTTGAGCGTGATGCAATAGTGGCCGCCTTTCTCGATGATGGTCTCGACCATCCGTCGGTTGCAATGCAGCGCATCGGCGGTGACAATCTTGCCCTTGAGATCAATGAGCCCAATCACCTCGAGCGCGGCATCGACCTCGTTGCGGTCCTTGGCCGCCACCGTGGCAAGCGTCAGGCGCAGGCCAGTAGCGTAGGCCGAGACCATCATTCGCGGCGCGCTCTTCTCGCCTTTCTCATAAGCGCCTTTCAATGACTTGCCGTCGATCGCGATCACGCCGCCCTTTGCTAGCGCCGCGACGAGGGTTGCGGTTAATCGCCCGAACGCGGCGTCAAGCGCCTTCGGGTCGAGCATACGGAACACAGTGGAGAACGTGTCGTGCGAAGGAATGCCGTGTTTGAGTTTGAGGAAGCGTTTCAAGAACTTAAGTTTTGCGCGTCCGAACGCGGCCATTTCCGAACAGTGCTGGGCACCGCACAGCACAGCCAGGAACGCGATCAACAGGATCTCGATCAGATCGTGACGGGAATTTTCGGCTCTCGGATCGGGAACGCTCTCGAACGCGGTCAGGAAGAGCTGCATCGGAGACCCCCTCGAATCGGCGGGAGTCCTCTTAAGAATCCACTATTTGCAGCTTTGCAAGCTCCCTCTGCTCAGGTCAAATGCGATTCCCCTGCCTCGCAGACGGGAGCAAGAATCTTTTTGGCGCCCGATTCGATGGCCTTCTCATAATCGACAATGAGCGTGGGATATACCGCTTCGCCGCCGACGATCGGCGTCAGGGGCTCTGTCACTGTAACGACAGTTACCTTAGCGCAAAGCTGCTTGGCGAGGAGCAGGCCTTGAGACACAGCCTTTTCAGCAAGTTCCGATCCATCAGTTGCTATCAGTAGGTGTCGATACATGTTTCTATCGGTTCTACGCTACGTTGCTTTCCGCCGCCGGCTTGCGGATTCCTCGGCAGCCTCTTTGGCGACGCGCGCCTTCATCTCCTGCACCTCGATCAGCGTCTTGCGCAAGTTTTCACTTTCGAGCTCGAGGATCCTGGTGGCGCGTTCGGCAAGCTCCGGATATTCAGCCAGTCCCTCCACGTGTTTTGCCTGATTTTCAATCCGCCTGCGCAGGCGGGAGACCAGCTTCTCGAGCGCTCGCAACTCCTCTGATGCAGACATCTGGATAGTCTTCTTCGCTCTTTTCACTCTCGAACG
>DATFQQ010000221.1:0-2883 GCA_035264195.1 Candidatus Sulfotelmatobacter sp.
GGCGGCGCCTTCGGAAACGGCGCAGTGTACAAGCTGTCGCGCTCCAGTTCGGGCTGGACCGAGAGCGTGATCTACAGCTTCCAGGGCGGAACTGATGGCGCGAATCCCGTCGGCGGTGTGATCCTGGACAAGGCCGGCAATCTCTACGGCACCACCTTCGACGGCGGAATCAACGGTGGCGGCATCATCTATAAGTTGTCGCCTTCAAGTACCGGCTGGAAGTTCACCGTCCTCTACAGCTTCGTCGGCGGTTACGGAGGCCCGTACAACAAACTCACTCTCAGCAATGGCAGCCTTTACGGATTCACCAACAGTGAAGGTGCCTATGGCCTCGGATCGATATTCAAGCTAACCCCGAGCAACGGCACTTGGACGTTGACCGACCTCTACGACTTCCCCGGCGGCAGCGAAGGCGGCCTCCCCTACGGCAGCGTAGCAGTCGATAACGCCGGAAATGTCTTTGGCACCGCGGTGGTAGGCGGCAGCAACAATCAAGGCATCATTTTCGAAATTACCCCGTAACGCCTGTGTAGGGGCGGACGCATTTCGTCCGCCCCGCCGATGCAAAGCGAGGCGTGCATGCTGCCAGCAATCATCCAGCCGCCTAAGAGATCCCGCCCCGTCCCTCAAACCATGTCATCCTGAGCGAAGTTTTCGTCCGCGATAGCGAACGAAAACGCAGTCGAAGGATCCCTCCCTGCTCAACCACTGCCGACGACGAGACGCTTCACCCAACTGGACAATGTCCACCCGACCGTTGTCCTTCGGTGATACGAAACTCCGCACCACACAAGCGTATTCTGGATCAACTGACGGTGAGGGCCTCCGCATCATGGAATGTCCGCATTGCCACAGCCAAGTCACCACCCACGCCAAGCATTGCAAGCGCTGCGGCGGCGTGATTCCTTCCAGCCAACATCTCTTGGAAGAGTGCGGACTGACCGAGCCATCTCCCACCGCTTCCCCAACTAAGCCTTCTGCCCCTTCTCCCGCTCGCGCAGCCACCCGTTATCGCTTCGCCAGGCTCGGCGACCGATTCCTCGCCTTCGCGTTGGATATCGCTCTGCTCTTTGGCCTCTTCGCCATCGTCGATGCATGGGCATTCATGCGATTCGGAGCCTTCGACGGAACTGAATTGCAACTCACCATCGCCTCGTTGGTAATCGTCGTGACGCTGAATGCCGCCGTGCTTTTTCTCTACGCCTGCCTGCTCGAGGCTGCCTGTGGAGCCACGCTCGGCAAGGTCCTGGTGGGAATCCGGGTGGTTCGAACGAAAGAATGTAACGCCCTGTCGGCCTGCGCTCTGCGCAATGTTCTAAAGATCATCGACGGCCTCGGCTTTTATCTGGTAGGAGCTGCGGTGGCGTCCTGCTCCGAGGTTCGCCAGCGTATCGGTGATATCTGTGCGCACACGGCCGTAATCGAAGACCGCTTCGGAATCCCTGCCAGAGTCGCCGCAGTCGTCCTTTGGGTTGCTACAATCGCCGGAGCTGTCTGGACTGTCCCAACCATCTGCTCCACCAACCATCCGATCCCGACGCGGTATCTGAGCCGGGTCGTCGTCCGAATCGGAATCAAAGGAAATTCTGCTTACTTGCGCATCGGCGATTTCACGCTCGATGTCCACTCCTGACAAGTTTTCGCTGCGGCCACGCCAGGTCGAATTCACCTTGCATATAGACTTGCTGTGCGTATCAGAGGGGATGTTTCCTTATGCTTGTCCTGATCGTACTGCTGGTGTCGTGGGCCGCGTTTCGAGCCATCGGAGCCGCCGGTGTTCAAGCGTTCTCGTCGTGGCATGATTCCGCCCGTTATGCCTTGGCCGTCATGTTCGTCTTCACAGCAACCGCTCATTTCAACAAGATGAAGCATGACCTGGCGCGAATGATTCCGGCGTACTTCCCGCAGCCGCTGCTGCTTGTCTACGTTACAGGCATTTTGGAGCTTGCCGGTGCAGTTGGACTGTTACTTCCGCAATTTCGCACGCTTGCAGGGATTTGCCTGATTGCGCTACTCGTCGGTATGTTTGTCGCCAACATAAATGCGGCACATAAGGTTGTCACACTGCGAGGCAAGCCCCCAACGCCGCTTTGGCTGCGGGCACCGATGCAGGTCTTCTTCATTGCGCTTCTATGGTGGTCAACTCGCCCCTAAACTCGCGATTCTGAGGTCTAAGCCAGGCACATACAGCACGAAACTGATGTCAAACGCAGATCGTCGTTTGTAAGGTTTCCTATTACAAAGTTTTTCGACCATTTTCCGGTGAGTGAGCTTTTCAACAGCACAGGTGATTACTCATCTTCCCGGAGGATCCCGCTCAATAATGAATGTCGGCCGTACGTCCTCTAGCTGCTCCGCATCAAAGATGGTGCGAAGTCTGGTGGAGGATGCGTATGGCAAAAACAGAGAGATCGCTGGCCGATCGGTTCCAGGTGTTTGCGACAAAATCATCGTATTGGGTAGGCTCGAAGTGGGCATTCGCCTTAGCGGTCGCGACGATTGTGCTCTGGGCTGCCACGGGGCCTCACTTCCATTACTCGGACACATGGCAATTGGTCGTTAATACCACCACCACAGTGGTAACGTTCTTGATTGTGTTTCTCATTCAGAATACGCAGAATCGGGATGCGAGAGCCATCCATCTGAAGCTGGATGAAATCATCAGGGCGATTCGAGCGGCGAGCAATAGCATGATCAATATCGAGACGCTCTCGGATCGAGAGCTTCAAGCGCTCTCAGATCAGTTCGAGAAGATACGCAATCAAAGGAGTAGTAGCCCAAGCAGCACGCTTGATAGACCTTAAACGGGATTTATCAACGATTGACGGCTTCGTGGTTTCCGAGTAGTCGACAATGGACTAAGCCGCTGGCGCGGCGGACGCT
>DATFQQ010000222.1:0-34043 GCA_035264195.1 Candidatus Sulfotelmatobacter sp.
GGGGGGCGGGGAGCTATTCGTGCTTCGCGAACGCGATTGCACCCTCGACGAGCCGGTTTTCCAATTGCAGCGTGGAAAAGGTACCGAGACTTCGATTTGCAGTTGAGGAGCTTACCAGAGGTTTTTCGCTAGCTGCGACCATTTCGACGTTCTTCATCCCTTAATACATACCACCCGGCTTCCCACAGGGTGCGTCGTTTCAAAGTGAGGATCGCGCGTGATTTCTCGATGTTTTCTTCAGTCAGCTTAAGGAGTCGTTTCGTCTCTTCCAGCGTCCGTACAACACGTTCTCTTGTCTGGTAGAGCCTCGCTTCATAGTTGTACGCATTGCGACTAGCCATAGGAACCTCAGGTTAGCTTTTCGATGAAAAGAGATATGCAAATGTTGCCGTGCATGCCTTTCCCGGAACACAAAAACCGCGCAGCCTATGCCTACTGACGACAATCACACCGTCCCCACATCTTTGAGGGATAATATTCGGTCGACGAGAGTCCAGATGCCCAAGCACAACGGAAACGCGGAGCCGCTGCCCATCACGGGGGCAGCGTCGAGTACAACGCAGGCTAGTTCTGAATCACCCTACGAGCCGCAGGCTGCGCGGGATGCGCGCTCGAATCGCCACAAGTATTTCATGAATATCGCGATGGCGGTCCGGCTGCGCGCCAACTGCAAAGGCAACCGCGTCGGGGCGATTATCGTGCTCGACAACCGCATCATTTCTACCGGCTACAACGGCACTCCCGAGAACATGCCCAATTGTCTCGATGGTGGATGCTACCGCTGCGCCAATCGTGATAAGGCCTACAAGTCCGGAGAAGCTTACGATCTCTGCATCTGTGTACATGCCGAACAGAATGCCATCCTCGCCGCAGCGCGGTTCGGCATCTCGACGTCCGGGAGCACGATGTACACGACGATGCGTCCATGCTTCGGATGCGCCAAGGAGATGCTGCAGGCGCAGGTGCGATCTGTCTACTACCTGCACGAATGGACGCCGAGCGCAAAAGAGGACGTGCTGAAAACCGCAGCCCAAACCGCGGAATACGAGAAGCTGATGATCCGTTTTCCGAGCGGCATCCATCATCTGGATATCCCGGATCCCGACGTCGCATGGGCTGTGTCGAAGAAAACCGCGGCGGTAAGCGCGGATCGGCACGGAACAATCGATCTCTAGTGACTCGGCTTTGGCTGTGGGGTTGTGACTCACATGGGACCCGCAGCGTTCTGACTCCTCAATTGGCATAGCGCGGAAGCAGGAAATTGCTCAGTGCGATGATGCCCAATGCAGAGGCGAGCAAGGTCAGTAAAGAAGAGTAGGAGCCGGTCAAGTCGAAGGTGCGTCCCAGGATCACTGGACCGATGGCGCCAGCGGCGGCGTAGAACGTCCAGGTAAAACCGTACAGCGTGGAAAAGGACCGCAGCCCGAAATATCTTGTCAGCAGATAGGGTGTAATTGCAGCTTCTCCGCCGGCTCCAATGCCGATGAGTGCGGCCGCTAGTGCGCCGGTTGCGAAACCATCGGCGCGAGCTAGGAGCAAGATACCGAGAGCCGTGACCGCATTGATTGCGAAAGCGACATGCGGACCGAAGAAGCGGTCCAAGAGCCATCCCACGAAGATTCTTCCCAGCAAACTTGATCCACCAAGAAGTGAGGCACACAATGCGGCGGACGCGGTGGTCAGGCCGCGGTCCGTCAGCAATGGAGAAAGATGAGTAATCGCTCCGTTCATGCTGATCGAACTGACAAATAGAATCGCGGTGACGATCCAAAAGGGAAACGAGCGGAGACCGTGTTGCCATGACACTCCGGCATGGGTCACCGACTCGGTCTTTCGTTCGACGCTGCCGCGCTCGCGGATATATCGCCAACTCAGCGGAAGGCCGAGGAGCAGGGCGAGTCCACCCAGGGAAGCGTAAGCGGCACGCCAACCGGCATGTGTGATAACACCCTGCGCCACGACTGGGAGAATCATGGCTCCCAGACCTGCGCCCACCATCACAAAGGCGAGTGCAGTGCCCAGTCGCCGGTTAAACCAGGTGGAAATCGATCGCGAATAGGCCAGGTGCGCGGCGCCGTTTCCTACCGCACCCAGCACGAAGCAGGTTAAGTAAAACTGCCAGATACCCCACCGGAGCAGTGAGAGCGAAAGAACTGCCGACACATAGACCGTCATGCAAGGAAGGATGATCCTGCGCGGTCCGAATCGATCGATGAGGCGTCCCAAAAGTGGCGAGGTAAGTCCGAGAGTGACCGCGGCGACTGCGAATCCGGCCGAGATTGCTTCGCGTCCCCATCCAAAATGCGCCGACAGAGGTTTTACAAATACGGAAAAAGTGTAGACGAACAGCGAACCGAATCCGGCCATCACTCCCAAACAGGCAGCGAACACCACCCGCCATCCGAAGTAAGAGAGGTCGAATTCCGAGAGCTCAGCGGGTGCGACGGCATGGATGCCGCCGGCTTCGATCGCTACATCCGCCCTTTGTGATGACGCAGACACGTGAGCCAAACTCCTCGGTAAGATTGTCGGTCTATAAGCCACCCCAGCAACGGCAGCGTTCACAGTCTAGCTGCGAGCGCAGAGGAGTCGAATCGTACAGGAAATCATTCGACGGCATCTCTAGTGTTTTTGAAGTATTGCTGCGACTTGTTGCCGCCAGTAACGTTCCTTCACTCCAACCTGAGGGCCTTCCGTCAATGGCTATTCCGACCGAACCGATCGGGAGTATTCCGCGTCCTGTAGATTTATTGGCCGCCATGGGCGAGCGGGCAGCGGGGAAGATTTCTGAGGAACAACTTCACGCGGCTGAGAACGCCGCGTTGCGCGACACGATTCAACGGCTCGAGGCAACAGGCTCGCCAGTCGTTTCCGACGGCGAGCAGACTAAGCCCAGCTTCGCGACCTATCCACTCGCCGGTATACAGAATCTTGCGTCTGATGGAGTCACGATTCCTTTCGCTGACGGCCACACACGCCAACTGCCACGCCTGACGAAGGGACCGTTCCGTTACGGCATTCACGCGGCGCAGTACTTGAAGGCGGCCCAGAAGCTTACGCGGCGGCCGGTAAAGCAAGCGGTCATTTCAGCATCGGCGTTGAGTCTCCTGTATCCGCAGGGAGGGCTAAATGGATACTCGCGCGAAGCCTTTCTGGGCGACCTGATTCAGCAGGCGGTTGTCGACATTCGCGATTGCCTGGCCGCGCAGGCTGCCTGCGTGCAGATCGACTTCACCGAGGCGCGCCTGTCGTTGAAGCTCGATCCCTCGGGCGGATTGTTGAATTCTTTCATCGAGCTCAACAATCAGGTGCTGCGTCATTTCTCCGACGACGAACGCAAGCGAATCGGAGTCCACACCTGCCCGGGCGGCGACCGCGACTCGACCCACAGTGCCGACGTGGACTACGCCAGCTTGCTGCCTGCGCTGTTTCAGATGAAGGTCGGGCGTTTCTACGTGCAGTTGGCTAGCGAAGCGGATCGGCGGCGTGTTCTCGAAACGTTACGCACTCTCCTGAGGCCCGGTCAGTTCTTGTTCGTCGGAGTAACAGACCCTATCAGTCCGACAATTGAGTCCCCGGAGACGGTCCGCGATCGGGTACTCGAAGCGGCGGAGTTCATTCCCGTCGAGGTTCTCGGCACGACCGACGATTGCGGCTTCTCACCTTTTGCTGACGACACCTCCACATCGCGCGAAACCGCATTCGCGAAAATCAAGAGCCGTGTCGAAGGAACCGCCCTGGCGGCGAAGGCTCTGGGTGTGTAGGCGTTTGGCGTCGTGCGCTAAATGCGGACATCTCGATCCTTGAAGGCTAAAGCTTTAATCACAGCGGGCACAGGGGATCACAGGAGGCTGGCGATCCGTAATGCGTTCAGTCTGACTCACTACACTGGAACTGGGTTACAGATTCTGGTCGCAGTCGGAATGGCTAGCATGAGAACATCGTCTGCTCTCGTTCTTTCCGGAGCCTCGTCTTTGTTAAGATGCTGCTCACCCAATCACATCCAGGAGAAGAGTAATGTATCGGTTCTCGCTTGTTTTCGTCGCCATCCTTGCGCTGCCCCTGTTCGCACAAGATAAGAAAGACAAACCTGCACCCACGACGCGGAGCATTCTGCTTGAGCAGTTGCGCTCGACGCACACCAGCGAAGAATGGTTCGTTCCGGCCAACATCGCGGTAGAAGGACTCACTCCCGAACAGGCCAGTTGGACCGATGGCAAGGGGAATCACTCGGTCGGCCAGCTGGCAGCGCATCTCGTCTATTGGAACCGCCGCAACCTGGCCCGCTTCAAGGGCGAGCCTCAGGAGAAGTTCACGAACAACGACGAAACCTTCACCAGCTTTGATGCCAAACATTGGGCGGATATCGTCAAGCAACTGGACCAAGTCATGACCGAATGGGAGCAGGTCGTCGCCACTGCCGATGAAGAGAAGCTCAAGTCGTGGTACTCCACCATCGAACATGTCGGCGCGCACAACGCCTACCACATCGGGCAGATGATCTATGTGCGCAAAGAGCAGGGCTCCTGGAATCCGGATAAAGGTGTGAAAGAGTAGCGCTAATCGGAGTAACAGGATATGAAGGAATGAAACCTGCTGCCTCGCAGTAAACGAAGCGCACACTTCGAGCTCAGGAGTCGCTTGCCCACCGTATCAACTCAGCCTGGATGAACTCCGAACTTGTGCCTATTTTTCCCCTCGACAAGGAAGCAACCTATGGTGAGTTGTTTTGCGCAACGGCCCCGGTTTTCCTGTAACCTCCCTTTGAAGTGAACAAGCAGTAAGTCGAAAAGACGTAATCCGCGCGCAGAAGGCGCATGCGCCTGCTTCGCGCGATCGCGGAGCTACACTTTGGGCGTGCTCAAAAAGAAAGGGTTCGAGCCCCGTGCCAAGCCCGGCTATCCTTGACGTGTTTTTCTGCGGTACGGTCGCGACGATGAGGATTACGAGTGCGGCTGGCATCCAGGTATACACGAATGACTACGGCACTACCTTCGGTCCTGGCGCCGGCTTGGGAACGTACGGTTCTGTTGGACTCGATAACTTCATCGGCTCCCCACCGGCTGTAGAGCTGCTCCAACGGATGGAATCCCCGCTGCTGACCTGCCTGCTGACAGAGACCTGTCTCTCGCGCGATAAATCAGCACTTTGGATGTCGTCATATTTCGAGGAGACCTTCAACTCGAAATAGAAAATCCGTGTTTCTTCTGAAGGCCCGCCGTTTGCGGGCCTTCGGTTTTTTTGTGAAGATTGGCTACGATTACCAGCCCATTTGAGCCATTCGCCTGAGGATGATTGCGCTGTAGCCATTCATGCGCTCGGGGCGTCGCTTCAAGGGGGCGGGAAGAATTGCAGCGAGCCGTGCCGCCGGTTCCCGCCCGATATCGCGGGCGGAGGTTCGGTCGTAGTAGCGAGATGCCGAATCGGCCCCATAGATCCCGGGACCCCACTCGACCACGTTGAGGTAGATCTCCAGAATGCGCCGTTTGCCGAGGACGAATTCCGCCACAGGTACCAGTGTGACTTCTGCACCCTTGCGGAGGATTGAGCGGCCGGTCCCGAAGAAGAGATTCTTTACGAGTTGCTGCGTAATGGTGGAAGCCCCGCGAGTGCGCTCGCCTTCCATGTCCTCCTGCGCAGCGATTTGGATCTCGTGCCAATCGAATCCATGGTGCTGGTAGAAGTGGGTGTCTTCCGCGGCGACTACGGCGTGCTGGAAATCAGGAGCGATCTGGCTCAGCGGAATAAACTTGTAGCGTTTGCGATACGGTGTGTGATGAACCCAGGCCTGCAAACGGCGCTGCATGTGGACCGCAGTTGTCGGAGGGTCGATCCACCGCGCCGCCACAAGCGTCAGGGCGGCAAGGAACCAAAGAAGCACCACCGCGGTGACGAGCCATCGAATCAAGAATCGGAGGAATCGCATGCGAAGCGGAGCACTGGTATGTATGGGCGGCATTTCAGTCGCAGTTTCAGGATAAGGCCTGCTGGCTTGTGGCTGGATGGCGGTCACAATGGCGTTATATCAGTTCGGCTTGAGTATAGGGTGGTTGATAAGGCGATCGGCCGGAAATGGTTAGGGGTAGTGCGTCGTGGTGTGCGATCTCGGTCGTGCACGTCTCGCTTCGCTGCGGCGGGACCGACGAACGTTTCCGTCTCTACACAAGCACAAGCAGATTCCTTGGCTTCGCCTGCGGAATGACAACCTTTGGGTAGACAGAGCGTCGGAATCACCGGTCGAGTATCATGTCTGGGGCCCACTGCAAGAATTTCTGAGAGAAACGTTCCCATCTATGAGCAAGAAATTCCGTGTGTTTGCTACCTGTGACATTGGAGAAGCGATCGAGATGCTGCGCAAGCGCGGATACGAAGTCGAGGTATATCCGCAACCTCAGGCGCCGCCGAAGAGTCTGATTATTGAGAAAGTGAAGTCCGGAATCGATGGATTGATTACTACGCTGCGCGATCCGATCGACGCTGAGATCTTCGACGCAGGGAAGGACAGGCTGAAGGTTGTGGCGCAAATCGCAGTCGGCTTTGACAACATCAATCGCGCCGACGCGAATCGGTACAAGATTCCGTTCACGCATACCGCGGATGTACTAACCGAGGCCACAGCGGAGTTTGCGTTCTTCATGATGGGGACGATGGCGCGGCGAATGTGGACTGCGGAACACCTGACACGTGACAACCTATGGGGATTCTGGCATCCGTATCTGCCATTTTTAGGGGACGAAGTGACGGGCAAGACCGTCGCGGTGATTGGTACGGGGCGGATCGGATTGGCATTCATCAAGAAATGCGTAGGCTTCGATATGAACGTGTTGTGCTACGACCCGGCCTACGAGAATCACGCATTCGTGAAGACAGTCGAGGAAATCAATGCGTTGCGGCATTCGCACGGGTTGGTGCGCGAGAAGGCTTGGATCAAGTATGTGACATTCGAACAGTCGCTGCAGGAGGCGGACTTTGTGAGCGTCCACGTGCCGCTGCTGCGCGAGGGCGAAAGTAAGACTCCGACGTATCATCTCTTTAATGAACGGACATTGCAGCTAATGAAGAAGACGGCGTATCTAATCAATACGTCACGAGGTCCGGTGGTCGATGAGGCGGCTCTAGCGCGGGCCCTTCGCGAGAACTGGATTGCCGGGGCGGCTCTGGATGTGTATGAAAAGGAGCCGCTGCCGAAGGATTCTCCGCTGCGGGATCCTGCGATTGAGGACCGCTGCCGGCTGATGCCTCACTTCGCCAGTGCGGCGAGAATTACGAGGCTATCGACGGATCCCGACAAGGGGATGGCAGGCCGGTGCGCCCAGGGACTTATTGACGTGCTGGAAGGTAACTATGGCGGGGACATCGTTAAGATGCCTTATGTCGTTAATAAAGAAGCGTTTGTAGGATGACATTGCGGTAAAGGATGAACTCTGTCGCCGCGGTTCGATCCAACGAGGAATTTCCCCGGGTATCGTGTTTAATAATAGAAGGGCTGTTTGATCTACCGCATCGTCGGATGCGAAGTAGAATAGGATAATTTGATTGTCCGATTCGAGTGGGTCCTGTAGGTGTTGCGATGACGAAGCGTATTGCAAGTATTTTGGGATGCGTGCTGATGGCTGCTCCGCTGGTGTTGGCAGATTCACTTCCGCATTCGCGATTGAAGATTGAACCTGCTCCGAAAGAAGTGCAACTAAGGGACGGAGGATTTCAGGTAGGCCCGCGGACGAAGATTTTTGTGCAGCTCGGACATCAGTCTGAGGACCGGATCGCAGCAGAGACGCTAGCCGAAGAAGTGGAAGATCAGGCGGGGCTGAAGCTGGATATTCTCGGCATGAAGTCGGCCGCCAAAGCTGAGGACGGCGCAATTGTACTGGCGCGGCTGCAAGATGAGCGGGTGCGACAGTTCCTGGCTCAGAACGGATTGAAAGCCGATGAGGCGGTGGGGCAGGAAGGATACCTTCTGTTCTCGGATAATTCTCACCTGATCGTCGCCGCCAATAGTGGTCAGGGTTTATTTTATGGCGTGCAGACATTGAGGCAACTGTTGCGGCCGGAAGGCAAGGGATTGATTTGTCCGGGCGTGGGGATTCGGGATTGGCCGGGATTTCAGAAGAAAGTTCCCACCAACGTGAGTCAGCTGTCGATAAAGAATTTTCTCAGTCGGTAAGAAGCTCGTTTGGTTTTTGTGGATAAGGCGTCCCATTTGGGACGCCTTAGTTTTTTTGGTTAAAGCTGTTGCCGCAGACTTTGACCTGCCAACCGACAAGATAGCAGATTCCTCCCCTTCGACTTCGCTCAGGGTCGGAATGACAAAAGGATAAGAACGGCGCGGCGTGTAGCGTTCGCATAGAATCCAAGCATGTTTTCTGAACGGACGAATTGGCGCCTAACGCAGAATCGGCTTACGCAGTCGGTGGAAGAGGCTCGCGCCAAGGGCGTGAGGCTTCTCGACCTGACGGCTTCGAATCCGACGCGTGTTGGATTACGGTACGACTCTGACGCCATTTTGCGAGCGCTTGGGTCTTCGCAGGCCATGGATTACGATCCGCAGGCTAAGGGCTTGCTTCCGGCGCGACAGGCTGTGGCTGCGTATTACCGCGAGCTTCGCGGACCGGACCCGGGCAACGAGATTTCTTTCATCGATCCCGAGCGCATTGTTTTGACCGCCAGCACGAGCGAGGGATATTCGTACGTTTTTCGATTGCTCTGCAATGCCGGAGACGAGTTGCTGGTGCCGAAGCCGAGCTACCCGCTGTTTGAGTTCCTGGCGGATTTGCAGGATGTGAAGCTCGTGCCGTATCCGCTGATCTATGACCACGGATGGCAGATGGACTTTCATTGGATGGAGAAGGCGGTTGCGGCGCGAACGCGCGGCGTTGTGATAGTGCATCCGAACAATCCGACCGGGTCGTATGTGCATGCGGAAGAGCGCGGGCTCCTGAATGCGTTTTGCCGGGAGCGTGGCTTGGCGCTGATCGTGGATGAGGTGTTTCTGGATTATGCATTGAGAAGTGACGGTACGGTCGAGCTGCATTCGACCGGCCAGCCGAAGGCGGCTCTCCCCACATCTGCTGTGCAACAGCTTAGCTTTGTTTCGAATCGTGAGGTCCTGACATTTACGCTGAGTGGGTTGTCGAAGATTTCCGCGCTGCCGCAGATGAAGGTGGCCTGGGTGGTGACGAGCGGGCCCGATGAGATTGCACATACGGCCTTGGCGCGGCTTGAAGTGATCGCTGATACTTATCTATCGATGAATGCGCCGATTCAGTGGGCAGTGCCGATGCTACTCGAGCAGAGAAATGACATTCAGCGGCACTTGATGGAGCGAGTGCGGGCGAATCTCGCGGAGCTGGATCGTCAGCTTGTGCGGCAGCCATCGTGTCAGCGCTTGGCTGTTGAAGGGGGATGGTATGCCGTACTGCGCGTGCCGGTCACTCGATCGGATGAAGAGTTGGCGATCGAGTTGGTGCGGGAGAGATCTGTTCTGGTGCATCCCGGGCACTTTTATGATTTCCCTAGTGATGGGTATCTGGTGCTGAGTCTCATCTCGCCGGAGCCGGAGTTTGCGGAGGGAGCGCACAGAGTATTGGGCCACTTGGGGTAATGGCTGGGCCACACCTCGTGATCTTACGCATTCGTCGCGCTTGCGACACCTTTGCTTCGGGCCGCATTATTAGTTTGTCATCCTGAGCGGAGTATGAAGGTGAGCGCAGCGAGCCATCATGCGCAGTCGAAGGATCCCTACCTTCTAAAAAGTGACCTGCAACCGAGTGTTTTCCCCATGCCCTGACAACGAGATGATAACTCCCTACTACGCCAATCGTACGAGACAGCAAAAGGGATCCTTCGACTCCGGAAATGATCCGCGTATGCGGATCATTTCCTCCGCTCAGGATGACAGATCTCTTCTGTGCGCCTACGTCATCCTCGTCCTCCGCTGACGGCGGGAACGATCGAGATTTGGGTGCCATCCGCTACTGGGCTGGCTAACCCTCCGGTATAGCGGATGTTTTCGTTTCCGACGAAGATGTTGATGTGTTGGCGTACCTGGCCCTGCTCGTTGACTAAGCGATCGCGCAGGCCGGGATGAAGTGTCCAGAGGAGCGTGAGGACGTCAGTGACGGTTCCGTTCGAGAATGCAATTTCGACCGTGGCACAGCCCGCGGCGAATTCACGCAAAGCTCCGGGAATGTGAACGATGACAGGCACTATTGCGTTCCTCATCTCTTCGAAGATTGAGAAGACCGACGCGATTTCTGACGGCTTGCCGATTTTGATCGTGAAACGGTGGCGGGCGGTTCTTTCAGCGATGGACGCGCTGGCATCACCGAGCCGTCATTGATCATCGCGGAACGCACGCAGACAATCGAGGGCAGGCCGTCATGAATCATCTGCCAGGTTTTGCCTTCGTCGCGAGAGCCAAAGAGTTGTCCGCTGCGAGTTCCGAAGTAAATTCCGGCAGGATCGTACGAATCGACGGTCATGGCATCGCGCACGACAGTCTCGTAGGCCTGCTTCTGGGGAAGGCCGCGCATGAGCGGGTCCCATGAGGCTCCGGCATTGCGCGTGCGGTAGACGCGAAGGCGTCCATCGCAAGCACAACGAAATTCATCCGACTCCACAGGGATAACGTAAACGCAGTCGGGATTGTGCGGATGCATGACAACTGGGAAGCCGAAATCGGAAGGAACACCATTGGCGATGTCGGTCCAGTTTTCGGCGTAGTTATCGGAGCGATAAATTCCCCAATGATTTTGCAGGAACAGTCGTTCCGGCCGCGCCGGATGCAAGGCAATCTTGTGTACGCACTGTCCGAACTCGGGATATTTGTCTGGCATGAAGATGGCGCGTATTCCACGGTTCTGCGCGGTCCAGTTGGCTCCGCCATCTTCCGTACGGTAGACGCCTCCAGAAGAGATGGCGATGTACATGCGCAGTTTGTTTGAAGGATCGAGGACGATCGAGTGCAGAGCGAGGCCGCCGTTGCCCGGCATCCAGCGGGGACGGTGCGGATGATCGAACAATCCGCGGACGAGCGACCATGTTTCACCACCATCGCGCGTCTCGAATAGAGCAGCGGGCTCGACACCGCAGTAGAGAACATCTGGCTCATCCTGCGGTCCAAGAGTGATCTGCCAAATATTTTTCAGCGAGACGCCGGTGTCGGCAGGGAAGCGTACCGGGGCTTGTTGGGGATTGGTCCAGCTCTTGCCGAAGTCATCGCTGGAACGCAGCAGCGTTCCCCAGTAGCTTGAGGTCGAGGCCCAGATGCGGCGCCTGCCTGCGCGCGCATCGTAGGCTAGCGCGTAGACTGCGTGACCGTGAAAATACGGCCCGCCAAGTTCCCAGCGAGTGCGCTGGGCGTTGGAGCGGAGAATGAACGCTCCCTTCGTTGTGCCCACGAGCAGGAGAAAGTCTCCTTTCTTGACCTGCGCATGGCGGACGATGTGCATCGTGGAGATTCGCGGAGGAGCGGGCTGATCGGTGTCGGGAGCCGCGGTGACGATCGCTCCGGACTGCACGGCCTCAAGCGCGGCCTGTACTTCGCTGGCGCGCTGGTAGCGCTGCATGGGTTCTTTGGCGAGGCAGCGCTGAATGATCGCCCACAGTCCGGGTGGGACGGGCGGTCCCAGCGGCTTGGGAATTTCGCGCATGATGGACGAGCTGATTTCGAAACCAGTTCGTCCTTCAAAGGGTAGTCCGCCGGAGGCGAGTTCATAGAGCACCACGCCAAGTGCCCACAGATCGCTACGCGCGTCGGTGGGGTCTCCGCGGAGGATTTCGGGGGCCATATAGGGCAGCGTTCCGCTAACGCTAGAGGAACCTTGTACGGTAGAGAAGGTCATGGTGGGGGCGTCGAGAATTCCGCCATCCACGCGCTTCGCAAGGCCGAAGTCGAGAACTTTGACGAGTCCATCGGAGGTGACGACGATGTTCGAGGTCTTGAGATCGCGATGGACAATGCCGCGATCGTGCGCGCGGGTCAGGGCGCTGGCGATCTGGACGCCATAGCGAAGAATGGATTCGGGAGGCAGACCTCCGGCGGCGCTCATCGCGTGCAGAGACTTGCCTTCCACCAACTCCATCACGATGTAGAGATCGCCTCCCGTCTCGCCGACTTCGTAGATGGTGCAGATGTTGGGATGCGCGAGGGATGAGGAGGCGCGCGCTTCCTGCAGCAGGTTCTGGCCGGCAGAAGCATCGAAGCCGGCATCTTTCCTGACTACTTTGATAGCCACGTCCCGGTGCAGCACTTCGTCGTAGGCGCGATAGACGACACCCATGCCTCCTTCACCGATCTTGGCGACGATGCGGCAATGGCCGAGAACCTGGCCGATCACAAGCGAACTCCTTTCCGATTCATGCTAGGTGCTGTGCGAAAGCTGGTCAATGGACGCGGGCCATCTGTGATACGTTAACGGCAACTTTTGCGATCGAGGATTTGCCCATGAGCATTGAGACAGTGGTTGGGACTCATATAACCGAGAACGTGGAGAAAGCTGTGCCATTTTTCGGCGTGACCAATATGGAAACGTCGCTCCGATATTACATTGATGGACTCGGATTCGAGATGAAGAACAAATGGGTCGTCGACGGTCTGCGTGGCGGCTTGGAAGTTCTTTTTACCGCCGAGATCGCTGAGAAGGGCCGCCGAGATCGCCGAGAACTGCCAAGTACCTATGTTGACGTTTAGGACTTAGGTACCTTGGGATGCGGCGGATTCGGCTCCGCCGCTTGCCTTTTTTGGGCTATAATCCCGGGCATGCCTGCCGCACCAGGAGCTAACAAGGCCATCGGGATGGTTCCCGACGAGCTTAAATTTGAGCCCAGATCAAAAGGGCTCGCGACCCCACGCAAGAAGAAACCGAAGGAGCTGGCGGTGATCACCGAGTGCTGCACGGGATGCGCTGGTTCGCCGGCGTGCGTGGAGTATTGCCCGGTGGAAGACTGCATGTTCTGGGTGCCGGATGAAGATCATCCACCGTTCGGCCGAATTCAGATAGATCCTGCGCTTTGTATCGGGTGCAAGAAGTGCCTCAGCAAAGGGCCAGATGGATGCTTCCTGGATGGCTGTCCATGGGACGCGATCGTCATGGTAGATACGGCTGAGGTGGAGAAGGAAGTGGGCTGGATGCCGATTTGATGGGGCTTCTAGCTCCTAGCTGCTAGCTTCTTGCTAACTGACTTTTCGCGTTCTGATGCTTCAGTTGCAACAGGTCCCACTTGTTGCCGTAGAGGTCTTCAAATACGGCCACTGTCCCGTATTCTTCTTCTTTGGGAGTTCTGACGAACTTCACTCCTTTTGAGCACATCCGGTTGTAGTCCAGCCAAAAATTGTCGGTGTGGAGAAAAAGGAAGACGCGGCCGCCTGTCTGATTGCCGATGCGACTGGTTTCTTCAGGATTCGAGGCCTTCGCCAGGAGAATTTGCGTGCCGGTTGATCTCTGAGGAGCGATCAGAACCCAGCGCTTGGCACGGTTCTGGCGATCAGTCGAGGAGGAGTCTTCGACGAGGTCGAAGCCTAGCACCTGGGTGAAAAACGCGATCGCTTCGTCATAGTCACGAATCACTAACGTGATATATCCGAGTTGCTGGGGCATTGAGATCCCTTGGCAATGGTACCCATGTTAGCAGCGGACGATCCACAGGCGATTCTGGTAGAAGAATGAGTCGTCCTCTGGTATCGGAGAATCCAAGATGGGCGGACGCTAGAGCGCAATGGGAACGCCTTCATGCGAAGATAAAGAGCTGACGCCAGATCCGCGAACGATGGAAACCTCGACGCTGCGCCGAGTCTTCAAAGCATTTCAATACCGCGACTTCCGGTTGATGTGGATTGGGGCTTGTACCTCGAGCATCGGCACGTGGATGCAGATTGTCGCGCAAGGATGGCTCATCTATCGGTTGAGCCATTCGTCGTTTCTGCTGGGGCTCGATCAGTTCTTGGCCGGGCTGCCGATCTTCCTGTTCACACTTATTGGGGGCGTAGTGGCCGATCGTTTCGAGCGGCGGAAGATTCTACTGGTGTCGCAATACATTCAGATGGCGAGCGCCGGCATTCTGACGGTGCTGGTGGGGCTAGGCGTGGTGCACGTCTGGCAGATTCTCTGCCTCTCGTTTGTGTCGGGCCTGGCGCAGGCTTTTGGGGGGCCAGCGTATCAAGCGCTGATCCCGACGCTGGTTGAGCGCGAGGACATGCCGAACGCGATCGCTCTGAACTCAATTCAGTTCAACCTGGCGGTGACGGTGGGTCCGGCACTCGCGGGCATCACGCTGGCAAGACTCGGGGAGAAGTGGTGCTTTGGGCTGAATGCGGTGTCGTTTCTGGCGCCGATCATTTCACTGTCGCTTATCTCGGCGAGATTTATGCCCGAGGTCACTAGTGAATCGATGATGAACAGCCTGAAGCAAGGGTTCCGGTTTATCTGGCATCACGGGTCGATGGTCGGGCTGATCATTCTCGCCTTCCTGATGACGTTCTTGAGTATGCCCATGCGGACGTATATTCCCGTGTTTGTAAAAGACATTTTCCACCGCGGGCCGGAGACGTATGGGAACCTGCTTTCGCTGATGGGCGTGGGATCGATCTTCGGGTCGCTGGGTGTGGCGAGCCTGGGCAACATTTCTCGCAAAGGACGGTTCGCGCTCTCGATGCTGGTTATTCTTGGCGCGGGGATTGCGGGCTTTTCGCTTTCGAAAATGCTGCCCGTGTCTTACGGGATGCTGGTTGTGGTTGGTGCATCGATGATGGCGGTGTTCGCGACCGTCACGTCGCTGGTGCAGTTGATCATTACGAACGAGATGCGCGGTCGCGTGATGAGCGTTTACAACTTCGCATTTCGTGGCGGCATGCCGATGGGGAATCTTGTCTCAGGATGGCTGGTGCCGGCGTTTACCGCGCCGATTGTATTGGGCGTCAACGGATTCCTGCTGATTCTGGTGGCGCTGTATTTTCTGCTGGTGCAGAGAAGAGTAGCGGCGTTGTAAGGCTAAGAGATCCGATGCAGTCGGCCGGGGGCCATTTCAGCGGAAACCAAGAAAAGCTTTATCGCTGAGGACGCCAAGGAATTCGCAGAGTTCGCTGAAGCTTCGCACCAGGCGCGAGACTGAGTGGACCATCTTAGCTTTTTGATGTAATCCGCCGCATTGTCCTCCTGATGGCCTGCGCTTTTTGCAGGCCGGAAGACCTATGCAGTCCTCCGCCGCATGAGCACTGCAGGCAGAGTTGCATGGGTCCTCCGGCGCCAAAAAGCGGCGCCATCAAGATGACAAAACCGAGTGGTATACACCAATTCCTCAATCGATCTAGAACCGGTCGTTGGTGTCGATCCCGAAGCCGAGGATGGCGGTGACCTCGACGGGTTGACTGTTGCGCATCGCCGGTTGGAACTTCCAGCTGCGCAAAGCGGCTACGACTTTTGCGGTCATGGTGGCAGGGCCGGGTTCTAGGACACGGAGATTTCTTACGTTGCCGGAAGCGTCCAGCGTGCAGGTCACTACCATGCGGGCCTTCGGCAGGCCATCGGGAAGGTCGGTACGTACCGCTTCGGGAGCGCTCAGCGTGCCGCCGAAGGCATGAGTGGCAGTGGTTTCATCGGCGAATTCCATCACGACGGTTCCGTGCGACGTATCCAAGTATGTGGTGTACTTCTCACCCTTCAGTAAGTTCTTGTAAGGCTCGAAGGCTCCTCCGGAACCCGCAGTCGCAACGATAGTTACACCGAGGGTCTGCGAGTGTGACTTGAGAGCGGTCCGAGATGCGGTTGTGAGGGCGGGATCGCTTCCATTGGGATCGGACCCGAAGCTCGGCAGCGTTACGACGCCGCTGCCGCCGCTAATGTCGACTCCGGGGACTGCTGGGGTGCCAGAAGAGCCCGTGCCGGCGCCTCCCGAGCCGTTAGTGGTGGAGATGCCGCCGCGAGCATTGTTGTCGGAACCGCGTCCGGCTCCCGATTTCGCTGCGCCTGGGCCGGTATTGGTGACGCCGCTGCCTGCCCCAGGGCCATGGCCAATTCCTGAGCCAGTCCCGTTTCCACCGAGACCCACCCTGTCGCCCCCCGCAGGAGACATGGCCAGCGATCCCGATGTAGTGGCAGGCGGCAGTCCGACTTTTGTTCCGGGCTGATTGGAGACGATCGCGCCAGCGTCTTTGCCGCTCCCTGCCGTGTTGGGCGGGGCGATGTTCGACCCAACGTCAAGAGGAGCGCCGAGTCCAGCGCCCTTGCGGCTTAGTCCTGAACCGGTCGTGCTCGAGCCACCGCCGACAGACGGCGGCGGAGGTACAACGTTGTTCGCCAGGAGTGAGCCGCCAGAGGCACCGGCACCTCCCCCGGTCTTACCGGTACCACCACCCGGGCCGGACAGCGAGGGTGGAGGCGGCACAACACTCGGATTACCGAGATACGGAGCGGAAGCCGGCCGGGAGTTGTTGGCGATGCCTCCGTTAACTCCAACGGAAGGTGGAGGCGCAACTACGTTCGATCCCAGAGAAGTGCCAAGTCCGTGGCGGTTTCCGCGCGGATTACCGCTTGGATCACTCGCATTCACGGAGGGCGGCGGAGGCACAACGTTGCTGGCGAGTGACGGAGCACTTCCTCCACTTGAGCCTTTCGCGTTTACGGACGGCGGAGGCGGGACGACTTCCTGTGTCCCGAAGATTTTGCCAATCAAGCTGCTCAGCGATCCGCTGGCGGACTGCGGGGGCGGCGGCACCACGGTCTTGGCTGGGTCCGGAACGCTTCCTGCAGCGAGACGGCGCATGTCGGAGGAAATGTCGGCTGAAGGCGGCGGCGCGACTACCGACGGCGAAGGCATGCTCAACTTGGGATTACGCACTCCGGCGCGCTCTGGAGCCGAAACCGGTGGAGGAACGACGTTGGCATCCATCGTCTGCATGGGCGCTGAGGAAATTTGACGGCTTACCGCCCCGGGAGCGGGAGGAATCACGTTGCCGGCGAGCGTTGGGCTGGAGCGAAAGGGATCGCGCGGCGAAGCGGGCGCAGGCGCTACCACCTGCGCGTTCAAGCTCGGGGCAACGGAGGCGCGATCACGGGTCACGGTCGGCGCCGGTGCGACGATGTTCGGCGCAAGGGCCGGAGCAACCAGCGTGTGCTCATTGGTCACGCTTGGAGCAGGAGGGATCAACACAGTGCTGAGATTCGGCGCAGTGAGTGGACGATCGCGAGTCACATTAGGGGCAGGAGCGATCACGGAATCGAGCTGAACCCCGTTGCGCGTGTAGTCGCGAGTGACGTTGGGACTGGGCGCGACAATGTTAGCGGCCAGATTCGGTGTGGCGCGATGAGAACGCAATCCTTCGACGGGAGGTGGTCCCGGATCAGGGTGAATTGCAAGCAAATTAGCGACGGCGTCTTTGGAAGCGGGAAGCTTGAGGTTGGGGGCATCGACAACTTTGGAGACAAGCGATCCGCCGCGCGCAACCTTAATCGTCTGGGTGCGGTGATGCGCTTCTTCGCCTCCAGCAACACCTTGGGCCCCGGCTTCGGAGCCCCCGAGATCCTGGGTACGGGGAAGTTCGTCGCCGCTGTAGTAGATGACGTCGTGAGGTGAAATTCTGGGCGCGACGTAGGGCCGCAGTTCGGCGATCTTAGCCGGAATTATGATCGCGGCTAGAATCAGAAACGCCTCCACCACATAGGAAGGGACCATGATCCGAAACGGAATCAGTCCAAAAGGCGCTTCGCCTGCGAGGCGGGCTTCGGAACGAGCGAGTGCAGGGCCAATGGACTCGAGAAATTCCCGCCGACGTGAAGACCACTCGACTAGCAGTTTGGGCACATCGGAGCGCTCGGAGCGTTCAATGCCCTCATCGAGTTGAAGGGTCTCAATCATCGTTAGGGAAGCGGGCGGTCCTTGGAGAGGGTGATGACTATTGTATCTCCCACCTCGGTTTTTGTTGTGGCAGCGGTGTGACACGGGAGTTCCAACACTGAAGCCGCGCCGAGGCGAATGGGGGTAAAGCGCCAGGGTTTTACAGCCGACTGCACGTCCACAACCTTCAGTGCGCGATCGAGATAGACCACATCAATCGGGAATCCCATGCCTAGAGTATGAACGCCGCGGCAGGGGATGATCCAGAGTCCGGAGCCGTTACCGAAGTCATCGGCGGCAAGGCCAAGTAATCCCCGGAAGCGCGTCCAGTGAGTGTTGGCAAGGGCCAGATCTGTGGACAGATAAGTTTGACGGGTCTGGTTGAAGGCCTTGCCTTGAACGGAGAGAGCTGCCATGCATCCCCTATACGGTGTGGTTCTGCAGTTTCTTCGTTGAACGTTAGCGGCCGCCGCCCACGGGACCGAGCTGCCGTATGAGTTCAATGACGGCTGGACCAATCGTGACGAAAATAATCGACGGCAGAACAAAGATCACCAGCGGGGGGACCATCTTAATCGTGGTTTTAGCTGCTTGCTCTTCGGCGCGCTGCCTGCGTTCCGTGCGGAGGGAATCGGAATGCACGCGGAGGGCTTGAGCAACGCTCGTACCGAAGCGATCAGTCTGGATCAGTGTACCCACAAGAGAACGGATGTCGTCAACCCCGGTGCGGTCGACGAGATTGCGCAGGGCTTCCGCGCGAGGTTTGCCGGCGCGCAGCTCGAGGTTAACGAGGTGAAATTCATCACTCAAATCGGGATGAGCGTGATGGAGATCTTGTCCCACCCGCATAAGTGCTTGATCAAGGGCGAGACCAGCCTCAACGCAGATGACAGTCAGGTCGAGGGCGTCGGGGAGTGCGAGGCGGATTCGGTTCTGACGGTCTCTGATCATACGCTTCAGAATAAATCGCGGCAGAACGAAGCCGAGGGCCGTGATGCCGATCACCAGCGGGAGATTGTCAAAACCCGCAAAAGCGATGACTGCGCCGAAGCCAATCAAAGCCATCAGGACGCGCGAGCCGAAGTAGTAGTTGACATCGATGGCATCGCGGAATCCCGCCTGAATCAGCCAGGCACGAGTACGAGAGACGTCCGACGGAGAGAGCGGCAGCGCTTTACTAATCGGATCAAGTGCCTGCTCAAGACGTTCACGGATGGCGGGTTTGTTTTCAGCCTGTTTTGGTTGATGACCGCCGAGGGCTCGCAGCCGGGCTCCGAGGACAGAGCTGGGCGTCACAGCGGCTGCACCGAAGGCAAAGACGGCACCTACCACGGTTAAGAACACGACGATGACGAGAACTAATGGCCCTAGAGGCATTGTGACAACTCTAAACCTGAATCCGGATGATCTTACGGATCACAAAGTATCCCAACGTTTGCAAGATTATTCCAAGGACCAGCAAAGTGTGTCCAATCGGGTCCTGGAACAGCGGACGAATAAAACTGGGGTTTAGAACCATCATGACGACAACGATGATAGGCGGCATGCCCATCAGCAAGGCCATCGTGAGACGGCCTTGCGCTGTGTACACACGCACCTGGCGCTGAATCTTGAAGCGCTCGCGGATAACGTACGACAGGTTATCGAGAATTTCGGCAAGGTTACCGCCCGTCTCACGCTGCAGCATGACGGCGGTGACGAAAAACTTGACGTCGACCAGCGGGACGCGATCGGTAAGGTTCATCAAAGCATCGCGGACCGGCATGCCGAACTTCTGTTCTTCGTAAAGTTGGCGGAACTCGCCGGCCACGGGTTCGGCTACCTCGTTGGTGATCATTTCGAGGGCGGTGGTAAAGGCATGTCCCGCACGGACTGCGCGTGCCAGCGTGTCAATCGCCTCGGGGAAGAGTTCCTCGAATTTTTCGAATCGCTTGTTGCGACGGAACGAGGCGTAAGAGTACGGGATGATGAACCCAACGAGAAGGGAGATCCATGCGACTTCAAGACGCCTGCTGAGCGCGTAGCCGATTATTGTAGCGGCGACCCCGGCAAGGGCGGAAATGCCGAGAAAGTTTCCAGCGCGCACCTCGAGTCCGCCTTGCGTCAGCACTTTCTGCAAATCGGTGACTCGCTCGGAACGACGGAGCAGACTGTCGATTGCAGGAATATCACTGAGTTGTTCATCGCGAAGCAGGGCGAGCTCTTCTTCGGGGCCGCGTTCCGGGGCCTTGCGTTCGTTAGCGAGACGCTCCTTGATCAGACGCGCTTGAGCGTTGCGGCGGTCGACGAGCGTGCCGATGTAGAAGGCTGCAACCGCCACTACGAAAAAAACAACGATCGCCATTAAAGCTGCGGCAGCCATGATTGTTAGACCTCAGCCTTCGATTCGAATAATGCCGGTCGCAAGCGGGCGCCGGAGATGGCAAGGCGGTCGGCAAAATGGGGACGAGTACCGGTCGCGCGAAACATGCCGCGGACCTTGCCGCTTTCATCGATGCCGGAACGGTCGAAAACGAAGATATCGTGCATCCCGATGCGGTCGTCGTCCATTCCGTTTACTTCTGAAATGGTTATGACTTTGCGAGTGCCGTCGGAAAGGCGAGCGATCTGGATTACCGCGTGGACCGCGGATGAGATTTGCTGGCGGACGGCGCGCTCCGGAATGTTCAGGTTGGCCATCGAAACCATATTCTCGATACGAGCCATGGCGTCGCGTGGGGAGTTGGCGTGAACCGTGGTGAGCGAGCCTTCGTGGCCGGTGTTCATTGCCTGAAGCATGTCGAAGGCTTCTTCGCCGCGCACCTCGCCGACCACGATGCGGTCGGGGCGCATGCGCAGACTGTTGATCACGAGTTGCCGTTGGCGGACTGCGCCCTTGCCTTCAATGTTCGGCGGGCGAGTTTCCAGGCGGACGACGTGTTCCTGCTTCAACTGCAGTTCGGCGGCGTCTTCGATGGTGACGATGCGGTCAGAATTCGGAATATAGCCTGATAGCACATTCAGCAAAGTCGTCTTGCCAGCGCCGGTGCCGCCGGAGACCAGAATATTCAAGCGTCCCTTCACCATGGCCGAGAGGAGTTCCAGCATCGACTCGGTAAGGGTCAAGTTCTCGATCATCTGGCGAGCGGTAATCGGGTCGCGCCCGAAGCGGCGGATGGAGAGGCACGGGCCGTCAATTGCGAGCGGCGGAATGATGGCGTTGACGCGGGATCCGTCGGCGAGGCGGGCGTCGACCATCGGTGAGGACTCATCGACGCGTCGTCCGACACGAGAGACGATGCGCTCGATGATTTGCATCAGGTGCGTATTGTCTTTGAACGACAGGTTGGTGAGCTCAAGTTTGCCGGCCTTTTCGACGTACACCCGGTCATGGCGATTGACAAGAATGTCGGAGACATTCGGATCCTTCAGGAGTTGCTCCAAAGGCCCGAGGCCGAAGATCTCATCCAGAATTTCGCGGGAAAGGCGTTCGCGCTCAGCAAAGCTAAGGGGAACGACCTCGCCGTTGACAATACTGCGGATGACGACAAGGACTTCGTCGCGCGCGGAATCGCCGGAAGTTTTTCCGAGTTTTTCGAGATCCAACCGGTCGAGAATCTTGCGATGCAGGTCGGCCTTTACCTGCTGGAAATCGGTGCGCTCGAAAGATTGAAGATTTGCCATGGGGCCCTAGATTCTAAACCGACTTAAATAGTGACCACGCCGCCCGCTTAACCTCGGCGTCATTACGAGTTAATTCCTGCGCCAATCCGGCAAAGCAGCGGGCGATTTCGGAGTTCCGCTGATCCATAACAGGAGTGCCGCGATCAATTGCGCTGGAAACCGCGAAATATTGATTCGGCACCCGCCAGATCACCTTCGCGCCGACCGCGGCTTCGGCGTCGGCTTCACTGAATCCAGGCACCTTGCGGAACCGATTCAAGATCAGGCGGACACGCTCGCGGTTGCCTGCTTCTCCAAGGTACTGCTGCACGCGCGCCGCGCTCCAAAGAGAAGCCACATCGCTGCAAGCGACCAGCAATACGGTCTCGGAAAGGCTGGCGATCAGCCGGCTGGCGGCATCGAAGCGGGAAGAAGCATCGACCACGACGTAGCGGTAGTGCGTGACCAGCATGTCAAAGAGTCGTACAAACTCGGCTGTCGAAGGATCGACACCTGCCGGAACATTGGTTCCAGCCAGCAATTGCAGGCCGCCGTTATGGCGTGTCATGAAGCTCTCGAGCAGGGAAGAATCCATGCGGTGCAGGTTGCGCATGGCATCGGCCACGGTAAAGGCCGGCTTCAAGTTCATATGCAGAGCGGCGTGACCGAGGGGCGCCAGGTCGACCAGCGCAGTCTGCCCGTACGCTGATTGTAAAGCCAACGCCAGATTCACCGCGACAGTGGTAGCGCCGTTACCGCCCTTTGCGTTAATGATCGAGAAAACTTTCCCCCGAATTCCTTCCTGGCGGCTCTTGCGCTGCGCTGTGGTCAGGCGAACGAAAGCTTCGAGCAGATCGGTAGTGGTCGTGGGGCGCTCGATAAACTCACGAGCGCCGGCGCGCATCGCGTTGACAATAACTTGCGGTTGATTCAGGTTGCCAATGGCGAACAGAGCACCCTCCGGCGTCTCCTGATGCAGTAGCTCGATCGCGCGAAGGGCCAGCGCGGGATTATCACTGGGAATGTCAACCAGAGTTACGTCAGGATTCGATGCCTTCACACGGCGAGCAACCGGATCAGACGCGGCGACCGGAAAGCTCGCACAGGTGTGCACTGTGCGGGCGACCGTGGTCCCGTCGACAAGCACCTGCAGCAGCGTGCGCTGCTCGTTATCGGCGGCGACAATGACGACGGAAAGCTCCGGCATATGCTGTTGCTACTTTAGCGGCTTATCGAACTTATCTTTTTCCAAAAAAGGATGAACTGTCTTTGGTGCGTTGGCCGGTTCTGTGCTCGGAGAAACCCGATGCACCGTGCACAGTACCATCAATTCTGAGTTTGATTTCTGCAAGCTCTTGCTGCGGAAGAAATTGCCGAGAATCGGGATATCTCCCAAGCCCGGAATCTTGTTGTAGATGTCGGTCACACGGTTGTCCATGAGACCGGCGATAACAAAGCTCTGACCGTCCTGTAATTCGAATTCGGTTTCCGCCTTGCGCGTGCTGAGCGCTGGCACAGTAAAGCCTGAGAGCGTCAAGGCATTCGCGAAGTCGAGCGTGCTGACTTCGGGAGCGACCTTCAAATGAATGTTGCCGTTAGGCATGATTACGGGAGTGAACTGCAACCGCACTCCGAATTCTTTGAACGAGATTGTGACCGCTGTGAATCCGGCCCCCGGTTGCACGATAGGGAAGGGGAATTGGCCACCGGCGAGAAAGCTGGCTTCTTTTCCGTTTACAGCGATGAGGTTGGGTTCAGCAAGGATCTGTAAAAGATTCTTCGTCTGCAACGCCTCAACCACAGCGCCGAGGTTGATGTCGGGGCGGAAGACGAAGAGATTCAGAACGTTGTTGATGCTGGTACTTGTACTGGTCCCGCCGGTTCCTGAGGTCCCGGACGACGTTTGGCCGCCGGGAGCAATGGACTGAGCTCCGAAGCCGCCGAACTGGCCAGTGGTAATCGTGCCAATTGTGTTAGCCGCCCCGGTGGAAAAGAAATTCACGCCCAACTGAGTCATTGCGCTACGGTCGATTTCAGCGAATTTGACTTGCAGCAAGACTTCCTGTGCACCGACCGGACCGAATGTTAGAACGTTCACCACTTTGGGAGAATAGGCGCTCGCCAAGTCTCCGGCACGCTTTGCGACATCCTCAGTGGAGACGTGACCGGAAAGGACAATGGCGGCCCGCGAGGGTGTCACCGTGATCTGTTCATCCGGGAAAACACGGTGTTCTTCTTCCGCAGCGGCGCTCACGTCTACGTCGACGCGCAGATCGAAACTGCGCGAACGCTCGAGTTCATCCCAAATGAGAAGGGAAACCTCGCCCGGAGACTTACCGTGGACCAGAATCTGGGTAGGGGTGATGACCTGGGCAAAAGCGACAGCAGGATCAGTTACAGAGATGCGCTTGAGACGCTCGGTGGTATTGATCAAAAGCGATTTGCCGACCATGACACGCAATGGCGCCGAACCCTGGGTGGGCGCCTGAGCGGGTATGGTCGCGGTCTGTGTACCGCTGGGAATTGGAGTCTGTTGGGGTGCGGAGCTATCGGCCTGCTGTATGATTTCCGCGAAACCGGAAACCGTAAAAACGGCGGCACACAACAACATCCCGAACAGAGACCCGCGAGCATTCATTTTCAAATGTGTCTCCACGACCGGAAAGCGGGTGGGTCGAAACAAAGAGCCCTTGAAAATCAAACTGTTCCAAATCACCTGGCTTCGGAGCCCTCGTCTGGGAATTTGACTACGTCTGGCTTCTTGTCACCCTGGTAAACCTCAACGCTAACGCCCGTTGAAGCGGGAGGAGGTGGAGCTACTTTCGGGGTAGCCTCACGATGAACCGGTACGTGCACAGGAGTCGGTGGCGGAGGTGTTCCCCGATAAAGAGCACGGGAAACTGAGGCTGGGACGTCATCCTGTTTGGTGTCGAGGGGATTGCGTAGTGCGAGCTGAATGCGTCCTTCAGAACTGGCGAGCGTAAGCCGTTGCGCATCGTCCGGTGTCACGAGCAAGGTAATCACGGCGGCGTTTTGAGCTTCCCCGGTCGAACTCCGTTCCAGAGTATGGCCGGAAGCGAGCACCTCCACATTTTGCAAGACCGTGGTGGTCTGCTGTTCGCCCCCGCCGGTCGGCGCACCAGTGAGCAGGACGTCGACGCGCGTACCCGGCATGACGAATCCAGCTACGGAAACGACTTCATTGACGCGAACCGAGACCGCACGCATGCCGGGCGGGATCAATGCCGGAAGGCCGTTCCCGGCATTCTCGCCGGCCAGATCAGTCGGCAGGATAAATTCACCTTTGGAGATGGGGAGAATTACACCGCGGCCAATCACGTCGGCTTTCTTGCGCGGAGCGCCCGGCGGCAGATCACTTCCGGGAATGGTTATGATTCGGATGTCACGCTCTTCGACTCGCGCACCCACCTGCAAGTCGTTGGCAGCTACCATCACCTGAACGCCGGCCTCCGAGGTGCCGCCGCTTCTGGCCGCCAGATTCTTGTATACGTACACACTTGCAAGGAAGCCGACGGCGAGCGCCAGAGCCCCTATCATCATTAGACGTGTGCGATTCATGTTGTGACCTTAACGAACAGTCGCACACGACAGTGCGACTCCCCCTCAGCTCAAACCTGCTCTATTGAATGGCGCTTGCTACGTTCGAAAAAACGTTGTTGGCGTTGGAACCGATCAAGCGAATCGTGCCAACCACGATGACCAGAATAACGGCCAGCATGACAGCGTATTCAGCGATGTCTTGGCCCTCTTCCTCGCGACATAATCTTCGAACTTGCTCGATGAACATTGTTGTTTTCTCCTCAGCAGTTTGTCGATGACAATAGGAATGGCATCCGGGGAGCCTGCCCGGTATAGGACAGCTTCATCTCGCGACTCACGCCACCACTCGACAGGTAATCATAACCTGCATTCGGGCACAAAGTGATAAATTCTTGCGCAATTTGAAGGAACCGGAGGTAACTACGGGGGCTGGCGAGGAACCCGAACCGTCCAAAGGAGGACCCCGGAACGGCACGCGATTGTATCTTGCAGTTCGCAGACAACGCCAGAGCGGGGTAGACTGATCCGCATCCCCCGGAAAGGCGGAGCGCGTCCGGCGACTCCCCAATTTGCTGGGATTAGTCGGGGGCTGGCCGTTCATGGAAAGAAGAGGCTCGCTGGCCCAGGTTTTAGTGATTACCGGTTCAATTGTGTTACTGATCGTTACGGTGCGGATGACGGATAAGGAATAAGAGCGCGAGTCTTTTCGACTCTGTCTCTCATGCGCCGTGATCACGGCGGTGCTCCTTGGTTACAGCACGAATACGTACGACCTTTGCCTCTTGATTCTGCCGTTAGCGCTGGTTGCCGACTACTGGATGAACACACCGCCAGTCAACTTTTGGTCGAGGACGACTAGTATTCTTCTCGCCGCAGTAATTTATCTGAGTCCTGTGTGGTTCTTTCTCTGGATGAGATGGGAGAAAATTGACATGATGGCTTTATTTCTGCTTGGGTGGTTTTTTGCGATCAGATGGGACTTTCTGAGCCTCCAATCCAAACGGGAATCGACAAGGCGGCTGGCGCCGATCTGACATGTTGAGGCGAATCTTTCTAGTTACTAGCGCATTGTTGTTCGGAGCCTCGATGTGGATCTGGGTGCAGGCGATTGCGATCCCACATCAGCACGCGGAAGCGGACGCCACAGGTGCTCCGAGGGGCAATCTATCGGACCTTTATCCGCGATGGCTGGGTGCCCGCGAACTGCTTTTGCATGGCAGAGATCCATATCGCGATGACATCACTCGGGAGATTCAGATTGGCTACTACGGACGCGTGCTCGATCCTTCGCGGCCGCACGATCCCAAAGATCAGCAGGCATTTGCGTATCCGGTCTACGTCGTTCTGATGCTGGCACCAACGGTCAAGCTTCCATTTGCGATCGTACGCAGTTGGGTGTTCTGGCTTTTCACTCTGCTCACCGCAATGTCGGTACCGCTGTGGCTGTACACCCTGGAATGGCGGATTTCCACGAGCGCGAAGATTGCATGGACGTTACTGACGTTGAGCTCTTTTCCCGCGGTGCAGGGCGCGAAACTGCAGCAGTTGACGGTGCTGGTCGCCGCGATTATCGCAGCTGCCATGAGTGCTGTAGCACAACGGCGGCTTGGTTTAGCCGGTGTCTTGCTGGCTATGGCGACCATTAAGCCGCAGCTTGTCGTCCTGCTTACCCTCTGGCTTGGTGTCTGGGTGATCAGTCAGTGGAAGGAAAGACAGTGGTTGTTTTGGAGTTTCGTCATCACGATAGCGCTCATGGTGGCAGCAGGCGAGTTGTTGCTCCCCGGATGGATCCGGGAGTTCCGTGGGGCCATGTCTTCTTATTACACTTATACGGGTGGTGGGACTTCGGTGCTCGACGTTTTGCTGACGAAGACCATTGGGAGAATGGGATCGGTGGTGATGGTTGCATTGCTCTCGTGGTTTGCTTGGGACAAGCGACGCACTGCCGAAACTACGGCGGAGTTTTGGTGGATGTTCTGCTTCGCGATGGCTACGACTCTGTTGGTGATCCCAACGTTCGCACCGTACAACCAGATTTTGCTGCTGCCGGCCTGCATGATTTTTCTGCGGGCTTTCAGGAACCAGTGGCAGAGTGGGCCGTTGCGTCGCTTCTTTGTGGCGGTGACAGCGAGTTCTGTGTTCTGGTCCTACCCCGCGGCGGCGGGCCTTGCGATTGCGCTTTTATTCTTGCCTGCCGTGACGGTCCAGCAATTCTGGCGGTTGCCGTTTTACCCCAGCTTCGCGATTCCGGTAATGATCTATGCGACGTTGCTGGCAGCCAGGAAGGACTTCTGTTCGCTATCTGATAATCTGCATCCCGACTTGCCCATCTTGCAGCCAAATGCGGCCGCAGAGTAGTCTGGTGGCGGAGTTGCTCTTGGCGCCGGCAAGTAGTCCGGGAACGCGCGCGCCTAACCACCAGCCATGCCCCTGAATGTGATCAGTCAGAGTCAGTCCTCCGGGTCCGGGGTTTATCCAGCCCTTGTCTTCGTGCAGGGGAGTGAACAAAAAAATATTGTCCTGAACCGGTCACCATTCACTGTGGGACGAAAAGTGGATAAAGACCTGGTGATCGCCGATCCCCGGGTCTCGCGCGATCACGCTCAGATCATGCAGGACGGTGTGGACTTTTTTATCGAGGACCTGGGCAGCAAGCATGGGACCTTTGTTAACGGCGAACGGATCCAGCGGCAGAGGCTGGAACGGGGCGATCGGCTCGAGTTTGGAGCACGCGATTCGGCGTACATCCTGTTCAATCCGGCAAGTCAGACGTCGAATACCGCACGCGACTTTCTCAGCCAGATCTCGGGAATTCAGATCAAGCAGGAAACCACGGACCTTGAAAAACTGCGCCTGTTTTTGGAGGCTGCACGCAAACTCAACACGGTGGGAGTACTTGATGAGATCCTGATTACGATGCTCGACGTGACGCTGGACTTGACACGAGGCGAGCGAGCCTACGTCTTCCTTAAGGATGAAGATGGCAATCTGAACTTGAGAGCGGGCCGCAACTCGAAGAAGGAGCCTCTGCTCGATGACAGGACGATCTCGCGCTCGATCCTGGAAGAGTCGATGCGATCAAACTCCGAATTTATTCTGACAGACACGAGCCGGTCTCTCGATCTTTCCGAGCGGCAGAGCATCGTCAATTACGATTTGCGCACAGTCGTCTGTATTCCGCTCAAAAAATTGCAACTGCAGGCTACGCGCGACGGTCAGCTTCCGAGTCATAGCCCAACTGCCGAAGCAATGGGCGTGCTTTACGTGGATTCGCGCTTCGCCTCCCGGGAGCACGACCTCAAACAGGGTGTTGGCAACGATATTCTGCATGCGATCGCGACAGAAGCTGCGTCGCTCATTGAGAATGCGCGTCTGGTGCAGGCCGAGGAAGAGGCGCGGCGCTACCAGCAGGAGTTAAGCATCGCCGCCAGCATTCAGCAGCGGCTGATGCAGGTGAAGATTCCCGAGGTGCCATTCGCCACGTTACGCGGAAAGAATCTATCTTGCAAGGAAATCGGCGGCGACTTTTTCGATGCGGTAAATACGAAAGAAGGGCTAGCCGTTGTGCTGGCCGATGTGAGCGGCAAAGGAGTATCCGCTGCACTGCTGGCTTCGACACTGCAAGGGATGATCTATTCGCACCTAAGCGCGGGAGTACCACTGGTAGAGGTGGTGACCGCCGTGAACCGCTTTTTCGCCGAGAAGATGGAGGGACAAAAATACGCCACTGTATTGATAGCCCGCCTGCGGCGCGACGGCGAACTGGAATACGTGAATTGCGGTCACGTACCGCCGCTCCTGGTCTGCGGCAATGAAGTCATACGCCCCCCGCACGGGAATGTGCCGGTAGGACTGCTTGCGGATGCGCCGTTTGAAAGCGCAACCTGCCAAATGAAGTCCGGCGATAGGTTCATCCTAGTCACCGACGGCGTGACGGAAGCGGAGAACTCGAAAGGGGATTTTTTCGAAGATTTCCGCCTGGAAGCCGCGGCGGCAAAATCACCTACTCTCGAAGGTATCTTTTCGGCGGTGACGCAGTTCTGTGCTGGAAACCCGCTGAGCGACGATTGCACCGTGGTGGAATTGTGCTACGCGAACTGCGAGGACTGAGTCCGCTAGTGCTTAAAGGGGCCTTGGGAAGGGGCTTCTGCGACTGACGCCTGCAACGGCTGAAAGCCGCATTTGATCCTGTGCGATTACGGCACGACTGAAAAGTCGTGCCCCTCCCGGTCTCTTGGTTCCAACAGCTGTTCGTCGGACGCCCGCCCACTATTCCACCATAACCCGGTAGTCCTTGTTTTCCCAGCGATTCTCACTTGGCCAGAAGAAGGTGAAGACCACCTGTCCGCCAGGAGGCAATGATGCGGTGGGTAGATCGAGGACGTACATATCGAGTCCCGTATCTCGCGTGTCGGTGTCGTGCGAGGTTTGCCAGTTATCGACGCTCCAGTGCACGCGGGCTGGCGAGAGCAAAACGATGCGAAGCGTCTTGTTTCGTGGGACGGTCCGCGTCTTGTTGTTGAAGCGCCAGCCGAAGATTTGCCGCACGTGTTTTTCTTTCAAATATCTCTGCACGGTCTGCGGAGGCTGGTCGAAAATTTTCCCGTCTCGAATGGAGCGGCGCAGCTTGATGTACTCCGAGTGCGCCCAAACCAGGGGACATGCCGATCCAGTCGGCTTGCCCCGGAAGAGTTCGAGGGCCGGAATGTCGGCCGAGTCCCAACTCTGTTCCGGAAGCAGCCGGCCTTCTCCGGCGGTAGAGTTTTCCATCACCGTTAGCAAAGCCTCGGCTTCATCGCGATGACCGCCTGCCAGCGCGTAGTGGGCTCGTTCTCCAGCAAGCAAGGGCCAGACCCGCCCGATGCCCGTTCCATCAAAGGCAGAGCCATCCTTGTGCTCGCCGTATCCGTCGCCGTTGTAGCGATACCAGCCAGGTCCCTGGGGAAGTTCCACGGCGAGTAACGCATCAATGGCGCGAAGCGTGTTGATAATTCGTGGATCGTCCGGCGCGCGCAATCCGAAGCGCACGAGCGCGAGCGCGTCAGGACTGATGATGTGGTAGGCGCGGTCACCATCTTGCCCCGGAGGCTTGTTCTTGATCGGGACGAAGCCTTGCGTTGGGGAGGCGGCTCCATCGGTATCCGGAGGAGCGATGCGCACATAGTAGCCGGACACCCCGAGTTGTTGTGCGAGGTCTCCTCCATCGGCGTAAACCCAGCGCTCGATGTTGTCGTTCCAGGCGTCGGCTGCATCGCGCATGGCCTGGGCCTCGACAGTATGGCCGGTGAGATCTGCGATTTCTGCGCCGGCTAGCAATGCAGAGATTTCGGCAGCCAAGGTGAAAGGGGAATATCCCGAATCTTCTTCCCAGCGGTCCTGCTGAGTAACGGGACCATTGCGGACGATGAAGGTGACGGCCTTCCGCACCATGGGCCACCAACGATCGAGTTTGCCCAGGGCCTCGGGAGCTTCGCGGCGAAGAAGATCGATCAGCAGGACAGGGAAGGCGGTTTCGTCCATCTGCACACCGCTCCAGTAAGGACGCCCGTCGAGCCAAAGATTCTGCGCCCAGTTGCCGGCTGCCTCCTGAGTCGCTTCGAGATAGCGCAGCACGCGGACCGCATCAGTAACGGCACCTGCCGCCAGTAGAGCACCCGCAGTCTCGACCAGATCGCGGGGCCAAATGAGGTGATATCCGCCGAGATCTTCGTCGCCTTTATTGAAGCCCCATGGAATGGATAGACTGGCGATGATTCCGCCGAGAAAGTCTTTGGATTCGTGGGTTCGCAGCACGGCAGTAGAAGTCCGATACAGATCATTCTGCCGCAGGGGTTCGTCCAACTTCAGCAGCTTCTTTTGCCAATTACTCCACTGCGACATGTAGATTGCGCGGATTTCGTCGTAATCCTCGAACAAGCTTGAGCGAACTTGCTGTCCGGCTTCGGTCCAAATGGAGCCAAAGCCGAGTGCGAGGACGAACTCTCCTTTACTTGCGGCCAGATCGACTTCGCCGGTGAAGGCGATATTACCGTTCTCTGCCCGTGTGTACTCCCATTCCATTTGGAAGTGCTGCGAGATATCTTGCCAGCCGTCAGAGGTGCCAACGAAGCCGACAGACGTCTTCTTCCAAGGTGCTGAGGATCCTAGCGACAGGGTCGCGCCGTCGCGTGTGGCGAAAAACATCGGGAAGCCCTTGTAATCGCCCATCCAACCGATATTGCCGTATCCGCAATTCGCAAGGTGAGGAGATAGAAGCGCGAACAATCGATAGTCCGAAAGTGTGCCCTGCAACGGCTCGAAGCAGACCTTTTGCAAGACCACGCTGCGGTAGGGATCGCTCAGGATCTCTTTGTGGACTCGATAGCGACCGGTCATATCCGTGTTCGTCAGCTGGAATACCGGGATTCCGGATTCCACCGGCCGATTCTCGAACGTGCAGTGGCGCTTCTCCTCAGAGAAAAAATCGTCACCGCTAGTCACGATGAAACCCATGTCGCGGGTGCATGCCTGGTCGACGCGAGGAAAGTAGACCTCGTTGAGGATTCCGTGGCTGATGGTGAACCAGACTTTGCTGTGCTGGTTCAGTGCTGTACCGACTCCAGTCTTGGCACTCGAAGTCCAGCGCGGCGGAATGCCAGGCCAGCCGGGAGCATGACGAATGGGTGAATCAGGCATTAAGCATCTCTTCCGGAGGGGGTTAACGCGCTTCCTTTATTTGACATAACATTGACAAAGAAGAGTTCGAAATTGTTACTTCGCGGCATCAAATGGATTAGTGACCGCTCCGGCTATATATCACGATCCGAGTTAACGATCATAGACCAGATGCGGTACGGGGAACATGAGCAACTCTATCGATGCACGAGCCTGGCTGCTAGTGACAATCTTGTGCTCGTGCCTTGTCGTGTCAACCAGAGCCGAGGATATCCCGAGGGTGATAGGGGATTCTCCGCTCGACCGTGGATTCACCGGGCTCTATAACCTGGACTTTGCCGGCGCCCAAGGCGAGTTCTCGTCGTGGGAAAGGGAGCATCCGGACGACCCGGTTGGACCGGTGAGCGAAGCGGCCGGCTATTTGTTTTCGGAATTCAATCGATTGGGCGTGCTCGAAGCCCAATTTTACGAGAACGACGCGGCCTTCGATCATCGTCCGAAACTGAGTCCCGATCCTGCCGTGCGAGATCGCTTTCAGCGCGCAATCGCGCGATCCGAGACGCTGGCACATTCACGGCTGGCCAAAGATCCGAAAGATCGCGACGCCTTGTTTGCGATGACGCTGTCTTCGGGACTGCAGGCCGATTACGCCGCTCTGATTGAGAAGAGAAACCTTGCTTCGCTGCATTTCACTAAACAGGCGTCGGCATCTGCACAGGAATTGCTCGCAGTATGCCCTGACTGTTACGACGCACTGTTGGCGACAGGATTCAGTAAGTACATCATCGGAAGCATGTCGGCGCCTGTCCGCTGGGTTTTGCGGTTGGGCGGATTACCTGCTGATAAACAGGGCGGCATCGCCGATCTGCAAACCACCGCGGAACACGGGCACTATCTGGCGCCATTTGCGCGCATTCTGCTCGCCATCGCGTACGTACGGGAAAAGAACAGACCCCGCGCGATCGCGCTGCTCTCGGGCTTAGAACAGGATTTCCCGGGAAATAGTTTATTTCCACGCGAGATTGAACATCTGCGTTCCGCCCGGTAACGTGACCTTCGGTCGCCTCTGAATTAATCTTGCCTTCAGTTGACAAGCTCTCCATACGGTTTCCGTTCATCAGAAATTCATTCAGCTGTAACGGTCCTTTAACACTGCGCCGATAGAACGGGATCATTAACCTCAAATAAGGGAGGATATTACTAGCGATGCGCAAATTCGTGCTGCTGTTCGTGTGTGTGCTTCTGGCCTTGCCGGTCGTGGGGCAAACCACGCTCAACGGAGCCGGCGCCACATTTCCTAATCCAATGTATTCCAAGTGGTTCAGTGAGTATGGCAAGTCGCACTCCGACGTTCAAATCAATTACCAGCCAATTGGCAGCGGCGGCGGCATCCGCCAGGTTACGGCCGGAACCGTTGATTTCGGCGCCAGCGACATGCCGATGACCGACAAACAACTACAGGACGCAAAATTAAGAATTCTCAACATTCCGACCGTACTGGGCGCAGTTGTTCCCGCATACAACATTGCTGGCGTCAGCGGGGAAGTTAAGTTCACACCGGATGCTTTGGCGGGTATCTTCCTGGGCAAGATCTCGAAGTGGAATGACAAGGCGATCACGTCGGTGAATCCGGAGATCAATTTTCCCGATTCGAACATTATTGTCGTTCACCGTTCTGACGGTAGCGGCACCAGCTTTATCTGGACCGATTTTCTTTCCAAAGTGAGCCCCGACTGGAAGAGTCAGGTTGGCAGCGACACTTCGGTGAAGTGGCCGATCGGAATGGGTGGCAAAGGCAACGAAGGAGTCGCTGGACTGATCCGGCAGCTTCCCGGATCGATTGGTTACGTCGAGTTGATCTACGCGGTTCAGAACAAAATTCCGTACGGCAGTGTACGGAACTCCTCCGGTGCGTTCGTCAAAGCATCGTTGGAAGGCGTAACGGCGGCGGCCGCTTCAGCCCCTAAAATGCCAGCGGATTTCCGCGTTTCGATTACGAATGCCCCAGGGAAAGAAGCATACCCCATCTCGAGTTTTACCTGGCTGCTGATTCCCGCACAGTCCAAGGATCCTGCAAAGGGAAAAATACTCAACGAATTCCTCAACTGGATGGTGACGGACGGCCAAAAGATGACCACTGCGTTAACCTATGCGCCACTACCAGATAATGTTGCTGCAAAAGTCAAAGACGCAATCAAGCAGGTTCGGTAGTCCGGGGCCGTGGGGAGCTTGGCCGTCGAAAGAAATTAAAAAGGAGAGTCCTAATGAAGTCTTTGTGGAGACTGTGGGCAGTTTTGTTATTGGCGACAGGACTGGTGGCGCAAACCAGCCCTGCGTCAAAACCCGTGAAAAAGAGA
>DATFQQ010000223.1:0-3916 GCA_035264195.1 Candidatus Sulfotelmatobacter sp.
AAAACGGATGTGAACGCGTTGCACAGACTCCAGACGCAAAGGTCTGGAGCCGTTCTTGGTCGCGACCGCTCCATTTGTATCCTTCTCGGCCGCAACGCAAAGTCGTGCTCAGTCGCAGACCAAAATGCCAACTTGATACAAGACGGCTTCCATCAAGCCAACCAAATCCAGTAGTAATGCGGACAGGGGTGCAAAGGTAGGGCCTGACGAGTTGACAGGGCGGAATTTGTCTTCTCGAGGATCTCATCTGCCCTCAAGTTTGGGTTTTCGGTCTTCGATGGGTCCACCACTTTCTCACAGCAATTCCCGACCATATCAGTTCGACCACACCGAAAGGCCACGCACCTTGCAGAAAGCCGTAAACAGAGCCAAGAACACATGAGAATGCGAATGCGAGAATGAAGGATGTGTGACGCTGTTCTAATGCGTAGGAAATAACCATCGCGGTAACAGCAAAAAGACCGAATGCGGTGAGCACATTCATGGCCCGGACAGTGTACGACAGGGTCTAAGATCACACCTGGGTACAGAAGGGATGATTGCCGGCAGCCGATGGTTGGCGGAAAATCGTACGCCCTGTCGACAAGTGCGCCAGCGCCGTGCAGCCGTTTGAGGCCACGCCTGTCCGGGGCACTTGCGAAGGGTGATCCTATAAAAAGGGATGTCAAGAGAAATATTTTCCCCTCCCCTCGCTAGATACGGAGGTGTGGCCGATTGGAGTGCACCCTTAGACTGAGACACAGAGCTAAGGGGGTTGTTACCGTTCGCTGAAAAATCATTGTAAGCCCGAGGTAGTTTCGCTGCATTCTCGGGTCGTGTTTGATCGCGGATTCTTCCTTACGTTGCACGCAGTCCGCCGCCAGCTCGTCGGCCATGCCGAATGAGTTCTATTTCATTCGCTTGATCCATAGCCTCACACGAAGGCCTTGCCCAGGCGAACGAGTGTGGGATGTTGGTCAGTTGCTGCGGGGATCGGTATTGCGCTTTCTGCGCGCACGCAACCTTCAGGGATTTGACGTCTATCTTCTCCCCTTCGCTGAGTATCGCAACGCCGGGTATATTCTCCTCGATCTGGATCACTCTGCAGCGGATGTTTTGCCCCGCATGCGAGCCAATGGCCATGAGCCTTGTGTCCTGCTTCGGACCAGCCCCGGCCATCTCCAGGCCTGGATTCGGGTCAGCACTACACCCTTGGAAGCTGCCGTGGCCACGGCAATCGCTAAGCACCTGGCTCATACTACGGCGGTGACTTGGCCAGTACCGGCTCGTGTCACTTGGGCCGATTGGCAGGCTTCACCAACCAGAAGCCCCAACCACGGACGATTACCAGTCACGCTCCCTGGGTAAGGATTGTGGAAGCTCGTGCCGTCCTCGCCAGCGCCGCCCAAGACTTGCTGCGTTGTGCCACGCAAGTGCAAGCACAGCTGCCGAACCATGCCATGAACCGTCTCTTCCCTGGAAGCAACCCCTCCAGTGCGATTACGGTCCAAGCAGCTACCCGCATCTATCAACGCTGGATGCAACATTGGCATATTCGCGAGCGCTTTGCCCAGCCGGACTGGAGCATCGTCGATCTGTGGCTCGCGAGAAAATTGCTGGCCATGCACATTTCGCCGGCCCAGGTGACAACCATTCTCCGCCTCGGAAGTCCACATGTTCCTCGCCAGCATGGCGATCCGGAGAACTACTTGCGCCGCACTTTGGCACGAGCAGCTCTTCCTCCCCCACGCACTGTGTGTTCGTCTCATGCCACTGCTCCACTTCTTCCAGACGACGAAACCGACAAAGACTTCTCGAACTCGCATGGCGGACGATAGCCGAGTGCAGAATGCAAGCGTTTCTGGTTGTAGATTTTCTCCAGAACCTGTTGCCTCGATGCCTTGACTTCCTCCAGATGGTGATATTCCGTGCGATACACTTCCTCGTATTTGAGAGTCTTGATCACTGCTGTCCGAATTAGCTGGCGAGCCAGCTAGCCGTTGCTGAAATCAAAACACATACATCAGTTTCGGGCGCCTGCCGTAGGGCAGGTTGGCCGTCCGCAATCGCCGTGTTTGGACGAGTATTGCTGTCTAAGTTCTGACCGTCTCCCTTTGCAAATTCAACCGCAGTGGATAACAATTTCGTATTCTTCATCTCCGCTGCTGTCCAACTTTAAGCCAGGCCTAACTGCAATTGCTCCAATGCAGGAGACGCCAGCGGCGGGGACTGGAAGGGGCTATCGATCCACTGCCACAGATCTCGGTACACGAACAGTTGCTGGCGCAGCAGGGCAACCAGGTTCGATAGCGACCAGCTGAACGTCGCTTTCAGCTGCAGATACTTGACCAACAACATGGCGATCAGTGCAGTCCAGATCTGTGTCTGCAAAGCGTTCTCCGAAGTGCCAACGAAGGTTTTTACCCGCAGATTCTGTTTGAGTGCCTTGAAAAATAATTCAATCGCCCACCTCTCCTTGTACACCGCAGCCACCGTGGCCGCCGCCAAGCTCAGATGGTTGGTCAAAAAGACCAGCACCTCCTCGCGTTCCTCATCGTAGTACTCCACCCGACGGAAAAAGCAGTCCACTCCTGCCTGGGCCAGCTTGTAAAAGAAGATGACCTGGTCCCTCCGCACTCCTTTGCGCTGCGGGATCTCGCGCTCCTCCACCACCGCATAGTCGGCGTTGTCCTTTAAGCGGGTGACCAAGTGCACCCCTTCTTGGGTCAGTTTCGCAAACCACTCGTAATCGGTATAACCGCGGTCGATGACCAGAATGGTCCCTGCAGCAAAATCCAACTGCCGCGCCACTCTCACTTCATGCTGCTTGCCCTCGGTCACCACGGCAAAGCTGGGCAGATACCCCTCGTGGTCTAACAACAAATGCAGCTTGACCGCCCCTTTCGTGCGCCGGAACTGCGCCCAATCAAATGCCGCCACGCACAGGGCAATGACGGTAGCATCCAAACTCAACAGCTTGTTCTTGAAACGGAACTTCCGCTTCTTCTTGCCAGGCGCATTGGCCACCACTTGCTGACACTTCTCCAGCAGTTGCTGAAACACCGTCTGGTACAGCTGCCAAGGCCGATGCTCGTTGGCATACGCCAGGGTGGAACGAGCCGGGGCGGCCGGCAATCCCAAATGCTTCAATTTTCCTTCCGATGCGGCCAGCCCTCCGCATATTTCGCGCAACGATTGTGCATTTCCCAGCTGACAAAACAGCATGGCCACGAACTGCCCCCAGCACGTGAAACCCCGCGCATGGCGCTCCGCTCGCTGCATACGCACGGCGGATTCAAATTCCAGTCGAGAAAAAAGCTGCAAAACTTGAGAGAAAATGCTGCATACTCGATTCAAGGCTGAGCCTCCTGAGTCTTGTGATTGGTTCTGGCGAGAACTCAATCTCACGTTATCAGAGGTTCAGCTTTTTTCGTGTTTGTTTTGGGATTCGTAATTTGGACAAGAGTGATTTCCGATGTACTGATCAATAAAAGCTAGCGGAGCATTGGCCGTCCATTTGGCGAGGACGTCGAGCTGAGGCTGGCCGTCTTTCATCGGTAGGCGCATTCAACATAAGTCTCCCGTTTGAGATCGACAGGGGCGCCTATCGGGCTCTGGTCTTCAACACCGTGTCCTACGCCGCCCGATCCTTCACGTCTGCTGATGTAGCCGAGCGGGCGCAATGGGCGCAGCAAAAGAAGTGGCCCTTGACCTCCACTCCGTGGCCGATGACCCGGCATTCGCAGTGCTCGCAAATTGGGGCCATTGCCTGGATCGCGCACTCGAAGCTGTCGAAAATATGACGTGCGCCAGCGGCTGTCACCTCAAAAGCCTTGTCGTACTCGTTGCCACAAACTTCGCATCTGGACATGTGCAAACCTCCACAGAATGAGTTTACCTAGTGAGTTTACGAAACAGCGTATCGTGAGTGCCGCTG